>DYRS01000083.1 GCA_020718585.1 Chthoniobacter flavus | reverse complement strand
TGCAGCGCGTGGGCTCGAATCCTGCTTGCCCAAGCGGTTTCCATAGCCGATTTTCGTCTTGATGGCGGGCATGGAACAAATTGCGGGGATGGCTTTGCAGCAGACGCTGTCGCCCCAGATGCGGCAGAGCCTGAACATCCTGCAGGCACCGCTGGCGGAGTTGCGCGAGATGGTGGACACCGAGCTTCGAGAAAACCCTGCGCTTGAGGAAATCCCGCCAGACCCCCTCCCCCAGGCGGCAAAAGAAAAGCCGTCCGGAGGGCTCGACGAGCAGTGGGGCGAATACTACGCCCAGCGCGCAACCGCCGAACCGTGGACGCGTGAAGCCGACGAGCGTCGGCAGCATTTTTTGGATTCTCAAGTCCGCCCGACCACGCTCCGCGAGCACCTCCTCGCGCAGGTGGCTACCTGGTCGGAAGCCGAACAGAGAATCGCCCGCGAGATCGTCGGGAACCTCGACGAGCGGGGATATTTGCGGGCGGATCCCGAAGAGATCGCGCGGGCGGGGGAATCATCCCCGGAGACCGTCGAGCGGGTGCTGGAAAAAATCCACGCTCTCGACCCGCCGGGGGGCGCCGCGCGCAACCTCTCCGAGTGCCTGCTCCTCCAACTCGAGCGGAACGGACGCCAATACTCGGACGCCGCCCGGATCGTCCGCCACCACCTTGAGGAACTTGGACGCAAGAAGCTTGACGATATCGCCGAAGCACTGGGGATCGGGATCGCCGACGTTCGGAAGGCGGCGGAGGAAATCACCCGCCTCGACCCGCGCCCGGGAAGCGCATTTTCTTCCGAGCCCGAGCAGATCGTCATTCCGGAGATCCTCATCGAGCCGGACGGCGACGGGTATGCCGTGCGCCTGAACAGCGACGGGATCCCGTCGCTGCGCGTTGCAGATTCCTCGAAGGACATGCTCCCGGGCTCGTCGCGGGAGGTCCGCGAATACCTCCGCGACAAAATCAAAAGCGGAAATTTCCTCATCCGCAGCATCCAGCAGCGCCAGCAGACGCTGCTCAACATCGGGCGCGAGATCGTGGAGCGGCAGCGCGACTTCCTCGAGCACGGCCCCTCGCAGCTCCGCCCAATGACGATGAGCCAGGTGGCCGATGCCGTCGGCGTTCACGAGACGACGGTGAGCCGGGCGGCAACGGGAAAATATATCGCGACCCCGCAGGGGATCTTTGAAATCAAATACTTTTTCACGCACGGCTACACGACGAGCGCGGGCAAGGAGGTCAGCAACGAAAGCGTCCGCCTCGCCATTTCGCTCCTCGTGAAGGAGGAGAACCAGCGCCGCCCGCACAGCGATGAGGGCATCGTCAAGCTCCTGGCCGATCAGGGCCTCACCGTCGCGCGCCGCACGGTCGCCAAATACCGCGACCAGCTCGGAATCCTCCCCAGCCACCTCAGAAAATCGTTCGCGGGATAGGACGGACCTCCGCCCTCACCGCGAATCACGGTTTTCCAAGCACGCCGGCAAGCGCGCTTCTCTCGCAGACCTCCTCGGTCCGGGTTGCAAGGGTCTTGATCTTGAGCTCCGGCCACTCGGCCCCGATCAGAACCGCGCGGGCCGCGCCCGCGGCTTCGGCATCCTGAAACTGACGTCCGACCTTCGCGGGCTTCAGAGGGAAATCCACCCGCCACCCGAGATCGCGGATCTCCTGCACAACCCGGAGGGCATCCGCCCGCCGCGCCTCATCGGCGATCACGACATAGATCCCGCACGACGACATGCATGCCGCCCGGCGGCGGGCGTCAGCCGCCGGCGTCGCGTCAATCAGGTGTCCGAGCACGACGTCGCCCATCCCGAACCCGATCGCGGGCAGGTCGGCCGCGCCATCGCTCAGACCGCCGATCAGCCCGTCGTAGCGCCCGCCGCCGGCCAGCGCACGCAGGGATTTTGAGCGGTCGAAAACCTCGAAGACAACCCCCGTGTAGTAGGCAAGACCGCGCACGATCGAAAGGTCCGGCTCGACAAACCCCGAAAGCCCGCGCGCCTCGAGCGCAGACAGCACCGGCGCAAACGCGCCCGGGCTCCCGGCCGCGATGAACTCCCGCAAATCGCCAACCGCAAGCCCGGTCGGAGCCAGCTTTTCATCAAGCTTTTCCGCAGGTTCGCGCTCGAGCTTGTCCGCGCACGCGAGCACCAGCGCTGCCCCCGCCGCGTCGCACCCGCGGGAGGCAAGAAATTCCCTCCACGCGCCCCGGTCGCTCAGGCGGACCACAAAATCCTCCACCCCAAATCCGAACCCGCGCAGGAGATCAATCGCGAGTGCCACCGTCTCGGCGTCGGCCTCGGGCGAACTCTCCCCGATCAGGTCGGCGTTGAACTGCAAGAACTCGCGAAGCCGACCCTTCTGCTGGCGCTCGTGACGGAAGAAGTTCGAGACGCAAAACCATTTCATCGGCTTCCGGTAGTGCTTTTCGCGGGCGGCGACCATCCGCGCGAGCGTGGGCGTCATCTCCGGGCGCAGCGCGAGCTCACGCCCGCCCCGGTCGCGGAACGAATATAACTGGTCGAGGATCTCCGCACCCTCCTCGTTCTTCTTCCGATACAACTCGCCCGCCTCGAGCGTCGGCCCGTCAAACTCGACAAATCCATACCGCCGGGCGACCGCGCGCCACACCTCAACCACATAATTCCGCCTCGCACATTCCTCGGGATAAAAATCACGGAATCCGGGCAGCGCGAGCATCAGAGCACCTCCTTGTTCATCGCAGAACTCTGCCCGCTTCAGCGTCCGCTGAAAAGCATTTTGCCTGCGCACGCGGCCACTCACCCTCAAATTTCGTCTGCCGGGGATTTCTCTCTGCTTTCCGGGATAATCCTGATAGAAGCCGGGGCTTTCGCATGGAAACCACCGAGACGCCCGATGCCGAGCTGGTCGCTCGCACGCAGGCTGGCGACGCGCGCGCGTTCGACGAGCTGGTCGTGCGATTCAGCCCGCGCCTCTACGGGCTGGTTTACAACATGACCTCGAACCACGAGGATACAAACGACCTCCTCCAAGACATCTTCGCCAAAGCCTACCGCTCGATCAAGGGGTTCCAGGGGAAATCCAGCTTCTACACATGGATGCACTCGATCGCGGTCAACATGGCGATCAACTTCCTCAAAAAACGGAACCGGCGGATGACGATGAGCCTCGACGACGTGGACAACGGGATCATGAACGACCCGGATTTCATCGAGGCGACGAGCGACCGGGATCCGAGGCACCAGGCGAATCTCGGGGAGCTTCAAAAAAAATTGAACGAGGCGATGATGAAGCTGTCTCACCAGCATAGAGCCGTCGTGACGATGTTTGATATTCAAGGCATGCCCCATGCGGAAATCGCAAAAATCATGAAGACCTCCGAGGGAACGGTTCGTTCGAGGCTGTTTTACGCGCACCGGCAGTTGCAAAGTCACCTCCAAGAGTTTATCTCCACCTAACACCAAAATATGACACCGGAAGAAAACCTCCTGAAACTTCTCCGTCTGAAACGTCACGAGCAGCCGCCGCCCGGCTACTTTGACGATTTTGTTGCGGAGTTTCGCGACCGGCAGCGTGCCGAGCTCATGCAGCTTTCGCTGCGGGAGATCATCTGGGAACGGATCTGCGACTTTCTTCAGCCGTTTCAGGTTCCGCGACTCGCCTACGCGACCGTGGCGGCAGTCGCCGTCGCGGCTTCCGTGGCGATTATTGCGCGTCCGTCCCCGCAGCTCTCCGGCGGCCTTGCCTCCACCCGCCAGCCGATGAGCCTGACCGCCCCCCAGCCGGTCATGATCGGAAACTCGGTGCCGGTTTCCATGGCGTCCACTTCTTCACCTTCCGTTCATTACGTGTTGCCGACCCAGCCGGCGAACTATGCTTCCCCGCGCAGCTTCTAGGTTTCTCTCTCTCTCGCTGCTGGCCCTCGCGGTCGTGGGTGCCGGCCAGACCGCACGCGCCGCAGACAGCACGGTTGCCGACGCCCTCTCCTCCCAGGTTCGAAAGGTCTTTGAGGATCGCCGCTCGGCAGTCGTCAAAGTCCGCTCCAGCGACAGCCTCGGAATCCGGTTCGGAAGCGGATTTTTCGCGGACCCGACCGGCCTGATTTTTACCCATGCCGGGATCGTGATCAAGGCGGACGCCGTAAATGTGATGTTTGGCGGCCGGGATCTTCCGGCCCGGGTGCTTGTGGCGGACGAACGCAGCGGGATTGCGATCCTGAAGGTGGATGCCCCCACGTCCTCGATTCCGATCGGGGATTCCGGGAAAGTGACGATGGCCACGCCTTTGATCCTCATCGGGTATCCGGAGGATCTCGACGCGAGCCCGAGCTTTGGAATTGTGGGCTCTCTCGATAAAAAACACCTCGGTCGGTATTTTTCCACAACCCATATTCGCGCGAACCTTCCGGTGAGCCGCGGCGAGGGAGGCGCGCCGGTTTTGAACCTCGATGGTGAGGTGGTGGGGATCCTGGTCGGAAGGGTTGACGCCGGAGCCGCGTGCCATATCCTCCCGATCCGCGCGGCCGAAAAAGTCCGCTCGGACCTCGTCCGTTTTGGCGAGCTCCGTCCGGCCTGGGTTGGCGTCGAGGTCGAGGATGCTCCCGAACCGCTCGGCGGATCGACCGCCAAAGTCGGCGCACTGAACCCGGAAACTCCGGCCTCCCGGTCCGGGCTGGAGCCCGGCGACATCCTCCTCAAAATCGGAAGCACTCCGATCACCACCAGCGAGGACGTGATTGACGCCGCATTTTTTCTCACCGCCGGCGACAACGCGGAGATCGAAATCCTGCGCGGTGGAACCAAGCAATCGCTTTCCGTGCGGCCAGCACTCCACCCGCTCGCCCGCGGACAGGAAATGCAGGCGACCGTCCTGCCGGATGAAACCCTTCATCTCGATTAGCCGACTCCCGGCTCTGATTGTGATCGCGTGCGCGATTTCTCTCCCAGCCAGCGCGTGGGAGATTCGGTCGTTCGGTGGACACGACTACGTGCCGGTCGCCGAAGTCGCGACGTTTTACGGGATGCGCGAAGAATCCGCCACCGACTCCAACTCAAAAAATCTCGCTGGCACCGGAAGGAGCCTCGTCCTCACACGCGGCAGTCGCGAGGTTGTGCTCAATGGACTCAAACACTGGCTCGCCTTCCCGCTCGCCGACGATGGCGGACGGCTTTTTCTGTCCCGCCTCGACCTCGGGAAAACTGTCGAGCCAGCTTTCCGACCCGAGCTCATCGGCGGGTTCCCCCGGGTCACAACCGTCGTCCTCGACGCCGGGCATGGAGGAAGGGACGCCGGCGCAAGAAGCCCGTATGAACTGGAGAAAAATTTTGCGCTCGACGTCGCCCGGCGGATCCGCGACCAGCTCAAGAAGTCGGGAATCCGGGTGCTCATGACCCGCAACAGCGACGTCTTTGTCGAACTCCAAGACCGCGCAGCCTTAGCCAACCGCCTGCAAAACGTCATTTTTGCAAGCATCCACTTCAACGCGGTGGACAACAACTCAGCGGCCAGCGGGTTTGAGATTTTCTGTGTGACTCCCCAGGGTGCTCCCTCGACGGCCTACGAGCAGACAAGGCTCCGCGACATGGTCGAGGAAAACGGCAACGAGCACGACATCCACAGCTTCGCCCTCGCAAACACGATCTACCACGCGATGCATGGCAGGCTCGATATGGCAGACCGCGGGGTGAAGCGCGCGCGGTTCGCAGTGCTTCGCAGCGCGGGAGTTCCAGCGGTCCTCATCGAGGGCGGGTTCCTCTCCAACTCCGGAGACGCACGCAAGATCGCCTCAAAACACTGGCGCGACACCTACGCCTCGGCGATCGCCTGCGGGATTCTCGAATACAAGAAGCTCGCCGAACAAAAAATCGCCCCGCGCAACGTCGCCGCCCACCGGAACCCCAACGCCCCCGCCCCGATCATGGCCGCCGCTCCAGCCGCCCTCCCGACCGCCACCGGGATCATGCTCCGCGAAATTCCCGAGTAGCAGACACACGGGGCAAAGGGCATTCCTGCCCTTGGGCACTGTTCAGAGATACGACCTGAATCGTCACGAACAAGCCAAGTTGAGACCTTTATTTGTTGACGGCTCCCTTATCTCGCAAATTGTATTTTTACGTACGGATCAGGGCCGGGATTCGCGGCTTGCCAATCGCGGGCGATGCGGGTAGCAACAATCCCGAAATGGCAGCAGCAAACGACCTCCGCAAGGGCATGGCGATCCGATACAACGGAAACCCGGCCATCGTTCTCGACGTGCAACACCGGACGCCCGGCAACCTGCGTGCGTTCGTGCAGTGCATTATCCGCTACATCGGCACCGGCAAATCTGCCGACATCAGGTTCTCCTCGACCGAGAAGGTGGACCTTGTGGACGTCAACCGGCAGCAGCTTGAGTTCAGCTACACCGACCATCAGGGCTACCATTTCATGGACCCAGAAAACTACGAGACGATCACACTGCAGGAGGAGCTCGTCGCCGAAGGCAAGGGCTACCTCGTCGAGAACCTCAAGGTCGAGGTCCTCAGCATCGAGGGGCGGCCGGCTCAAGTGATCCTCCCGTCTTCGGTCACTCTCAAGGTCTCAGAATCCGCCGACGGAATCCGCGGCGACTCGGCAAACAACGTTCAAAAACCGGCAAAGCTCGAAACCGGAAAAATCATCAACGTCCCGCTCTTCATCAAGGAGGGCGAGTTGGTCAAGGTCAGCACGGCCGACGGATCCTACCTCGGGCGGGCCTGAAATCGCCGTGGCCCGGAACCGCCGAGCGAAGCGCAAGCCGGTACGCCTGCAGTCCGCGCTCGCCGGAGCGATCCGAACGATCCCGGAACACGTCCCGACCCGATGGGTCAAATTTATCGTCGGAATTTTCCTCATCGCGCCAGCTTGGATCCTGACGCAGACATTTTTCACGGCGTTCGCACGAACTGCGGTGCGCGACGGGTTTTGGATCACCGAGGAGTTCTGGTTTTTTTCGGTGGGCGCGGTTTTTTGGATGGTGATATTTTTCGGGTTCCCGCGGCCGGTGTGGGTCTATGTGTTCGGGCACGAGTTCACGCACGCGCTCTGGGTCTGCCTGATGGGGGGAAAGGTCCACCGGTTCCGGGTCGCGAAGGATGGCGGACACATCCTCGCGGATAAAACCAACACGCTGATCGCGCTCGCCCCATATTTTTTTCCGATTTACAGCGTGATTCTGCTTTCGATTTACGGGACGGCGTCGGCGTTCACCGACGTTGCGCCGTTCAGCCGGTGGCTCTATGCCGGGATCGGGCTTACCTGGGCGTTCCACTTCTCGTTCACCTGCTGGATGATCCCAAAAGGCCAGCCGGACCTCGCCTACGGCGGGACGTTTTTTTCGCTCGTCCTCATCTATTTTCTCAACCTCGCGCTTCTGGCGGTCTTGCTCATCGTCGCGTCACCAGGTGTGACATGGGCCGGTTTTGCGCGAGACCTTGTCGGAAACGCAGCCGACTTCTCACACCAGCTCATCCGCCTCGCCGCAAGGCTTCGAAATGCGATTTGAGTGGCGCACATCGGACGGCGAGGCGCGCGTGGCGCGGGCATGGCGGCGCGACCGGCGTGTCGGTGTGCTGGCCTGCCTGCACGGGCTCAGCGGGTGCGCCGAGCAATTCGGGCCGGTGGCGGCCGCGCTCGGCAACCGCACGGTCTATGCGATGGAGCTCCGCGGGCAGGGATGCGACCCGGTTTTATCGAGGCGCGCGATGCTTCTCGACGTGGAGGCCCAGCACCGGGATATCGCAGATTTCCTCGCGGCGATCCGCGCGGAGCATCCGGGCGAGCCGATCCATCTTTTCGGCGAGAGCATGGGATCGCTTCTCTCGGCATCCTTCGCCGCCGCGCGACCCGACGCCGACATCGCGGGGCTCATCCTCTCGGTGCCGGTCGTCTCGCTCGTGCGCCCGGTTCCGCCCTGGCTCCGGACCGCCGTGCGCGCGCTCGGCACCGCGTTCCCGCGCCTCAAGTTCTACCCGTCATGGTTTGTCGGCGGTTCAAAGGTGTCGCCCCCGCTGACCCGCGATCGCGCCTACCAGACCGCGATGCGATCGCAGCCGCACTACATCCGGGTCTTCACTCTCAAATTTCTTTCCGAGCTCGGCGACCTGATCGCTGGCAGCGGGGATGTCGCCCACCGGCTGGAGAAGCCGGTGCTTGTGCTGGCGGCCGGGAACGACTGCTTCGTGCGCGTCGGGCAGATCGAGAGCTGGTTTCGGCGGCTTTCGTCACCGGACAAGACGCTCCGGATTTACGGCGATTCCTACCACCTTCTGTGGCAGGACGACGACCGGGAGTTGGTTCTTGGTGACGTCGCGGAGTGGCTTGCGCGGGCGCAGTGACCGCGCAGGAAAAAAACGTCGCACAGATACACCCTGGTTCTGTGCGACTCCCCGGCAATGAAGGCCAATACAACACAGGATCCTTGGGCGGCGGGGGTCGCTTTTGCAAGCGACAGGCACATGCTAATCAGTTTTGTTGTTCCAGCGCAAGGATTGATGTTCGTATTCCCCGATTTTTTTTGATACGGATTCCTGCACCATGCCCCGCCCATTCACCGTCTCCGAGCCGTCGGAGCTTCTTGCCCGGTGTTTCGAGGCGTGGCCGGATACCAAAAAGTCGCAGGTCCGGCGGTGGCTGAAATTTCAGGCCATCACGGTTAACGGGCGTCCGGTCCCGCAGTTCAACCATCCGCTCCGGGTCGGTGATGAGGTCGCCGTGCGCAACGACCGGTTTGCTGTCCCGCACTCGGTCGTCGGAGCAGGGATCCGGATCTTTTTCGAGGACTCCAACCTGCTGGTCGTCGAAAAGCCGTCCGGGCTGCTGAGCATCGCCGGCGGGACCGAGCGCGAGCGGACCGCCTACCGCCAGCTCACCGACCATGTGCGGCGCGGGAATACGATGTCCTCAGCCCGCGTGTGGATCGTCCACCGCCTCGACCGCGAGACGTCCGGCCTCATGGTTTTTGCAAAGACCCCCGAGGCGAAGGAGATCCTCCAAGGCAGGTGGGAGGAGGCGGAAAAGCGCTACGAGGCAGTCGTCGAGGGACGGCTCCCCGAGCGGTCCGGCACGTTCGAATGCGCGCTCGACGAGTCGAACCCGTTCAAGGTCGCCGTCGCCCCGAGGCCCGGACCGGAGACCCGGCACGCGGTCACCCATTACCGGGTGTTGGCCACCAGCGCGTGGCGCACGCTCGTCGAGCTCACCCTCGGCACCGGCCGCCGCCACCAGATCCGCGTCCACCTAGCCGCCGCCGGATGCCCGGTCGTCGGTGACAAAAAATACGGCGCGGTCAGCGACCCGGCCGGACGCCTTGCGCTCCACGCGTGCGCGCTCCGGTTTCCGCATCCGGTCACGGACAAGGAGATGCGGTTCGTAAGTCCGCTGCCAAAAGACCTCGCCCGGCTCGTGCTCACCAAGCATTCATCGCTTCCGAGGTAGCGACTCTATCTTGTTTCTCGCATGTATTCATACATGCTGCGCACAACACACCTCCTGAGTCAAACCCGCCGTCGCATCCGTGCAATCCCGCCCGCAGTAAATATTCGGTGAACCCCGTGAGGGTTCAATCGGCGAGGATGGCGCGGAAGTTTTTCTGGAGGGGATAGACGAAGATGTTTTTCAGAGGCAGGACGCGCTGGTTGTGTTTTTCGAGTTTTCCTCGGCCCTTGGTTTCGGCATCGGGCAAGCAGGTCAGGAACTTGATGTCGCGGATCAGATGGGC
>DYRS01000266.1 GCA_020718585.1 Chthoniobacter flavus | reverse complement strand
CATCGGCCATTGCATAAGTTTCTCTCTGCGTTCTTTGCGGCAAAATCCTCTTTTCCAAAAAAAGCGGGCAAGATGCCCTCGCTCCCGGAAACTTGCCATCAGAGATGCTCCCTGCATCGCAAAAAACGATCCGATTTCCTGGTTGCCGCACGATTTTCGGTCGTGTAGGAATTGCGGTTCCGAAAATCCGGTCAGCACATGGGAAAAATCTACAATAACATCGTCGAGACGGTCGGCCGAACACCGCTTGTGAAACTCAACCGAATCACAGCCGGCCTGCCGGCCACGATTGCCGTAAAATGCGAGTTTTTTAATCCGCTCGGCAGCGTGAAGGACCGCATCGGGGTGGCCATGATCGAGGACGCCGAGCGGCGTGGGATCCTCAAGCCGGATACGGTCATCGTCGAGCCGACGAGCGGGAACACCGGCATCGCGCTCGCATTTGTCGCGGCCGCCAAGGGCTACAAGCTGATCCTCACGATGCCGGAAACGATGAGCGTCGAGCGCAGGACGCTGCTCGCGATGCTCGGTGCGAAGCTCGTTCTCACGCCGGGATCGGAGGGCATGAAGGGGGCGATCGCGCGCGCGGAATCGCTCGTCGCCCAGACGCCCGGAGCGTGGATGCCCCAGCAGTTCAATAACCCCGCGAACCCGGCGATCCACGCGAAGACCACTGCGGAGGAAATCTGGGAGGACACCGACGGGAAGGTGGACATCTTTGTTGCGGCGGTCGGCACCGGCGGCACGATCACCGGCTGCGTCGAGGCGCTCAAGGCCCGCAAGCCGTCGTTCCAGGCGATCGCGGTCGAGCCAAAGGATTCGCCGGTCATCTCGCAGACCCTCGCTGGCAAGCCGATCCAGCCGGGTCTGCACAAAATTCAGGGCGCGGGTGCCGGGTTCATTCCGGGCAACCTGCACCTCAAATCCGCATCGGGCGGGGAGCAGATCGCCGAGTGCATCCAGGTCTCCAACGACGACGCATTCGCGATGGCCCGCCGGCTTGCGAAAGAGGAGGGGATCCTTGCAGGGATCAGCTCCGGAGCAAATCTCCACGCGGCGATCGAAGTCGCCAGGCGCCCGGAAAATGCCGGAAAGCTGATCGTCACGATCGCCTGCTCGACCGGCGAGCGCTATCTGAGTACCGCCCTCGCGGAGGATGCTCGTGCTGAGGTCGGAGGCTGAAAATTATGGCAACTCCCAACGATATTCTCACCGATAACTCGGTTGTCGAGCGCGACGAGATTGACGTCGCGCTCTTCTGGCACGAAAACAAAAAACGCATCCTGCTCGGGATAGCGGCCGTGGTGGCCGTGGTCGGAGGCTCGCTGGCATGGTATGTCTCCTCGAACCTTTCGCAACGCGCCGCCGAGGATGCGCTCGCCCTCGCAGGCGACGTGCCTGCCTACGAGGCGCTGGTCAAGAGCTACCGGAGCACGATGCCTGCGGCCGATGCGCGCCTCCTCCTGGCCTCGTCGCTGCGCGATGCGGGCAAGGTGGACGAATCGACCGCCGCGTTTGAGAAGTTCCTTTCCGACTTCCCCAACCACCCGCTCGCCGGCGGCGCGCTCTTCGGAATCGGGCAAAACCAGGACGCCGCCGGGAAATCCTCCGAGGCGGCCGCCACCTACCAGCGGGTGGCCGAAAAATTCCCAGCGAGCTATGCGGCACCGTTCGCCCGCTACTCGCAGGCGGAAATCCTTCTCCGCGAATTCCGCCGCGACGAGGCGCGCCCGGTCCTTGAGGCGCTCCGCACGGAATTTCCCGACTCGCCGCTCGCGCGGGTCGCGTCCGCCCAGCTCGACCGCCTCGGCCAGCAGTAGGGCGCTGTTCATAAATAAACTTTACAGAAAATGGCGCGGCAGATTTTTGTCGGTGGCAAGGCGCGAGCACCGAGCAGCCTCGTTGCAGGCTGTAAGGAGCTTACCCCAAGTTTCTTATGACATGGCCTGAACCCGCATAAAACCTAGGGGTCGTCGCAA
>DYRS01000082.1 GCA_020718585.1 Chthoniobacter flavus | reverse complement strand
TATTGCGCCCCACAAATCCGCGCGTAGGCTTTTGTCGCGAAGCTTGGACACTCAGATTGACAATCATGGCCCAACGTTTCCACTGCGGGGAAGTAAGCGCGAAGGCAGATGTGATCAAGGGCGGCGAGGCGGTCGGCATGTATGCAGGCGTGGGCGGCGATCAAGAAATCCGGGATGAGGTCCACTTTTCAGATGCTGTAGCATCCGGGGATCATGGGGTTGTGCCGCCATTCTCGAGTTGTGCCCCGTAAAAACCAGATGAGTCGACAGTGATACGATGCCCACCTCAGAGTGGCTGGAATAGGTCTCACTCCACGACCGTCACATCGGCAAAGTCGCCCGAGGCAAGCCATGCGTTGTGATCGGTCTGGTCGGCAAAGCAAAAATATGACAAAACAGCTTCCATTTTATGCTGTTTCACGCTGTTTTCCATTCCTGCAGTTTGTGCAGGAAACAACCTGCACACAATCAACCACGAAAAAACACGACAACAAACAGCGGGGCATCATTCCGCAACAGGCTTTTTGCCCCGCAATCAGGAGAAGGCCAACTTCCAACCATTCCCATGAGCAATTGTGATATCGGCCTGATCGGCCTCGCCGTGATGGGCGAAAACCTAGTCCTCAACATGGAGTCGAAAGGCTTCCGCGTCGCGGTCTTCAACCGGACAACCTCGGTCACCAAAAAATTTGCGGCCGGCCGGGCGGCGGGGAAGAACATCGTTCCGTGCGCGACGCTCGGGGAATTTGTTGGCGCGCTCGCCCGTCCGCGCAAGGCGCAGATCATGGTCAAGGCGGGAGCGCCGGTGGATGCGGTGATCGAGCAATTGATCCCGCTGCTCGAGCCGGGGGACATCATTATTGATGGCGGGAATTCACTTTGGACCGACACCCGGCGGCGGGAAAAATCCCTTCGCGAGAAGGGTCTGCATTTTTTTGGTGTCGGGGTATCCGGCGGCGAGGAGGGCGCGCTGAAGGGTCCGTCGATCATGCCCGGCGGGTCGGCCGACGGATGGAAAACGCTCGAGCCGATCTACACGAAAATCGCGGCGGGGGCCGAGGGAGAGCCGTGCTGTCGGCACATGGGCAGCGACGGGGCCGGGCACTACGTGAAAATGGTCCACAACGGGATCGAATACGGCGACATGCAGCTCATTTGCGAAGCGTATGCGATCTTGCAGGCGACGGTCGCGCCGGACGCCGCCGAGTTTGCGGAGATTTTTTCCGAATGGAACCGCGGAGATCTCGATTCGTTTCTCATCGATATTACCGCGAACATTTTCCGGCGCAGTGATCCCGAATCCGGGCAGCCATTGGTGGACATGATTGTGGACAAGGCCGGCCAGAAGGGGACCGGGAAGTGGACGGTTGGCCATGCGGTCGAGATGGGGGTGCCGCTATCAGTGATCGGCAGCGCGGTCGAGGCGCGCATCCTGAGCTCGATGAAGGCCGAGCGGGTAGCGGCCTCGGAAATCCTCCCCGCGCCGGATGTTCCGGAGTGGACGGGTGACCGAAAGGCGATGATCGCCGCCGTGCGCGACGCGCTTTACGCGAGCAAAATCATCAGCTACGCGCAGGGGTTTGTGCAACTCGGGGCGGCGTCAGAGCTTTATGACTGGGGGCTCAACTTCGGAGACATCTCGTCCATCTGGCGCGGCGGGTGCATTATCCGTGCCCGCTTCCTCAACCGGATCACCGAGGCCTACCGGAAAAATCCTGGCCTCAAAAACCTGATCCTCGACCCGTATTTCCGCGACATCATTGCTTCCACCCAGACGAACTGGCGTTCGGCCGTGCAGACGGCGATCGGACGCGGGGTCGCAGTGCCGGCATTTGGGGCGGCACTCGCGTATTTCGACAGCTACCGGTCGGCCCGCCTCCCAGCCAACCTTCTGCAGGCGCAGCGCGACTACTTCGGTGCCCACACCTACGAGCGCACCGACCGGCCGGCCGGAGAGTTTTTCCATACCGAGTGGTTTGCCTGAACCGGAGGTTCGTCCAGTCAGTTGCTTGGTCAGCGGTTCGGTAGGGGACCGATAGGTCAGGGTCGGCGTCCGGCTTTTTCGGCGAGGATTCCCGCCGCGACGCGCTCGGCGATTCGCTGGCGGACGGCCGGGTTTTGGATGTTCCGGTTGTCCGAGGGATTTGACACGAAGCCGAGTTCGCAGAGGACGGACGGGCGGCGGTTGTTACGCAGGACGTAATAGCGGCCTTTTTTGATTCCCCGGTTGTCGGTGGAATATGCGCGAAGGGACTCGCGAAGGATGTTCGCGGCGAGGCGCTTGGCTCGCAGGGCGTTGTAGTAAATCTCGATCCCTTGTGCTCCCCTGCGTTCGCTGTGGTTGTAGTGGATGCTGACAAAGACCGCCTGTCCGGTGTTGTTCGAGACGGACGTCCGTTTGGCAAGGGTCACAAAGTAGTCGCCGGTCCTGTTCTCGATGACCCGCATGCCGTTTGACCGCAGCACAGAGGCCAGGCGGCGCGAGGTGTCGAGCGCGAGGGATTTTTCGTGCGCGCCCGAGCAGGCATGCGCCCCCTCGTCGTGTCCTCCGTGCCCGGCGTCCACGATCACCGTATTAAAGAACCCTGCGCCGGGGCCGTAGTTGCCGCCGGTGGACTGGCAGGAGGAAAGCGCGGCGGCGGCGACGGCGGCCAGCGCGGAAGCGAGCACTCGCACGGCGCGGCGGATCGACTGGTGGACCGGGAACTTCATCACAGTATCGCGAGAGTCGCGTTGAACGTCGCGCTTGGGCGCATCGCGGCGGACGCCATCGCGTCATTTGGCCGGTAGTAGCCGCCAATGTCGCAGGGGCTGCCCTGGACGGCGAGCAACTCGGTCGTGATTTTTTGTTCGTTGGCGGCGAGGAGATTTGCGACCGGCGCGAAGATTGCTCCGAAAGCGGAATCTTCGGCCTGTGCGGCGAGAGCCTCGGCCCAGTAGAGTGCGAGGTAGAAGTGGCTGCCGCGGTTGTCAATGCCACCGACCTTGCGCGACGGAGAGCGGTTGTTCTCGAGGAGACGGCCGGTCGCGGAGTCGAGGGTTGCGGCGAGGATTTTCGCCTTCGGGTTCTGGCGGGCTTCGGCAAGGTGATCGAGCGAGACCGCGAGGGCGAGGAATTCGCCAAGGCTGTCCCAGCGGAGGTAGTTTTCCTTGAGAAACTGCTGGACGTGCTTCGGAGCGGAGCCGCCGGCGCCGGTCTCGAAGAGTCCGCCGCCATTCATGAGCGGCACGATCGAGAGCATCTTCGCGCTCGTGCCGAGTTCGATGATCGGAAAGAGATCGGTGAGGTAATCGCGCAGCACGTTGCCGGTGACGGAGATCGTGTCGAGGCCGGCTCGCATGCGCTCGAGGCTGAACCGGCAGGCCTCGGCGGGCGGGAGGATCCTGATGTCGAGATCCTCGACACCGGAGAGGCATTCCCTGACCTTTGCAATAATCGCGGCGTCGTGGGCGCGCGCTTCGTCAAGCCAGAAGACCGCCGGCACACCGGTCGCGCGCGCGCGGCCCACCGCCAGCCGCACCCAGTCGCGCACTGCGGCGTCCTTCGTCTGGCACGCGCGCCAGATGTCGCCCGCCGCGACCTCGTGCTCGATGAGGATGTTTCCGGAAGAATCCACAACGCGCACGGTGCCCTCGCCGGGGATTTCAAACGTCTTGTTGTGCGAGCCGTATTCCTCGGCGGCACCGGCCATGAGCCCGACGTTGGGGATCGAGCCGAGCGTGCGCGGATCGAGTGCCCCGTGTTCGCAGCAAAAATCAATTGTGGTCTGATAGATCCCTGCGTAGCTGCTGTCGGGGATGACTGCCAGGGTGTCCTGCAGGTCGCCCGCAGCGTTCCACATCTGTCCGGACGAGCGGATCATCGCCGGCATCGAGGCGTCCACGATCACGTCGCTTGGAACATGGAGGTTGGTGATCCCCTTGTCCGAGTTGACCATCGCCAGCGCGGGGCCGGCCGCGATCACCGCACGGATGTCCGCCTCGATCTCCTTCCGTTTTTCGGCGGGCAGGGACTGGATTTTTACTTCGAGGTCGCCGAGTCCGTTGTTGAGATCAACCCCGAGTTCGCGAAGCGTCTCCGAGTGCTTGTCGACGACATCTTTGAAAAAGACCTTCACCGCATGGCCGAAGATGATCGGGTCGGAGACCTTCATCATCGTCGCCTTCAGATGCAGGGAAAACAGGAGCCCCGCCGAGTTCGCTGCGGCGACCTGATCCTCCAAAAATGCCACCAGCGCGCGCTTGCGCATCACCGTGCCGTCGAGGAGTTCGCCCGCCAGCAGCGGGGTTTTTTCCTTCAGCACGACTGTCGAGCCGTTCTTCCCAACGAACTCGATCCGCACATTGGTCGGCCCGACCGCAGTCACCGATTTTTCGTTCGCAAAAAAGTCACCGTCCGGCATCGTGGCGACGCGCGTTCGGGAATCGTTCTCCCATTTTCCCATCGAGTGCGGATGGCTCCGCGCGTAGTCCTTGACAGCCTTCGGGGCGCGGCGGTCGGAGTTTCCCTCGCGCAGCACCGGGTTGACGGCACTGCCTTTGATCCGGTCGTAGCGAGCGCGGATTTTGCGTTCCGCTTCGCACGCGGGGGTGTCCGGGTAGTCGGGGATATCGCAACCCTGCGACTGCAGCTCAGCGACCGCCGCCTTAAGCTGCGGCACGGAGGCACTGATGTTTGGCAGCTTGATGATATTTGCCTCCGGGAGGAGGGTTAGCGCGCCGAGTTCGGCCAGCGCGTCGGCGACCGTCTGGTCCTTGGTGAGCCGATCGGGGAAGGCGGCCAAAATCCGTCCGGCGAGCGAGATGTCGCGGGACTCCACCGAAATCCCGGCATGCTTTGCAAACGCGTGGATAACCGGCAGCAGCGAGTGCGTCGCCAAGGCTGGTGCCTCGTCGGTTTTCGTGTAGATGATTTTGGATGTTTGTGCGGGCATGGGCGAGGATTCTGCTGACAGCGATTTACGGCAACGACCATTTCTGGTCAAAGGGAAGTTTCGGGTGCGAGTGACGGCGCCTCAGAGTCGGAACCGAATTTCTCGCACGACTTTAGTTCCGAACCGCGCCCGAAGCTTGTCGAGGATCTCGCGCTTCCATGTCCGCTCGAGCTCGTAGCGCACGCTCGGCTGGATGACTTGGACGGTGAGGACACCGCCGACCAGCCCGACCGGGACGGAATGCATGGCAAGGAAATCTCCCACAATTTCGCGCCATGCTCCCGAGATCTGCTCCTCGCAGAGCCGGTCGGCCAGACCAAGCTTGGGGAGGATTTTTTGGAGCAGATCTCCGACCGAAGCGCACTTGTCCGGGCGCGGGACTGGCTCGGAGAGCCCGCGCCAGTCGGCCAAAGCGAGGCGGCGCAGGAAATCCGGCGACATGAAAAAAACTTCCCCTACGGAGAAGGAATTTCCGCAAGTGCGGGCCGTCAAGCCGGCGAGGCTATTCGCCGTCGGAGCCGATCGCTTCGACCGGGCACCCCTCCATCGCCTCGATGCTCTGGGTTTCTTCCTCCGGCGATTCGGGCTGTTTGCTCACGAAGCTGTGTCCGCCGTCGTCGTTGCGGGCGAAATTTACCGGAGCGGTTTCGCGGCAGAGATCGCAGTCGATGCACTGGTCGTCCACGTAGAATTTTCCGTTCGCGTTCTCGCTGTATTTGTTTGCAGGGTCGGCCATTTTGGTAATTGGTTGAAGATCGAAATTTGAGGTTCCACCGGCAGATTGCAATCGTTTTTTCTCCAGGCACAGAATATTTTTCCCGCGATGCGAGAGCTTCCCGAAATCCCGCCCTACGAGGGCCGCCATGTGATCCACCTGTTTTTTCGTGTCGAGCACGAGATGTGGAGCCTGCTCGCGCCTGCAGAGAAAATTGCAGCGATGAGTGATCTGGCCGCGCTGGTGGCGGAGATCCGGGCGACCCCCGACACCCAGCTTTTGATGTTCAGCGTCGTGACCCCGAAGGCGGACGTCGGGTTCATACTTCTGACCCCGGACCTGCAGAATGCCGACGAGTTTGCGAAGCGGCTCGCGCTCGGGCTCAGCACCGGGATCCTCGCGCCGGTTTTTAGCTGGCTTTCAATGACCGAGAGCAGCGAATACATGACGAGCGAGGACGAATACGCGCACTCGCTTGAAGCGGACGAGGGGCTCGCGACGGGCACGCCGGAGCATACGGAAAAACTCGCAGCCTTCCGCAGCCGGATGGAGAAGTATCTCAGGGACCGCCTTCATCCGAACCTCCCAGACTGGCCGGTCGTCTGCTTCTACTCGATGTCGAAGTGCCGCTCGCCGGGACAAAATTGGTATGCGCTGGATTTTGCGACTCGCAAGAAGCTGATGGGCGAACACGCGCGGGTCGGGCGCACCTACTCCGGCCGCGTGCTCCAGCTCATCACCGGATCGACCGGGCTCGACGACGGCGAGTGGGGGGTCACGCTGTTCGCGCGCTCGACCTCCGAGATCAAGGCGATCATCTACGAGATGCGCTTCGACGAGGTCAGCGCGGTCTACGCCGAGTTCGGCGAGTTTTTCATCGGCATCCAGATGCCGCTCGACGCGCTCTACGCGCGGCTTCGCCTGTGACCGCAGAGGAGAAATCCGGGCGGGCGGAGGCGATCATCCGATCGCATGCTCCAATGATTGTGGCGTATTCCGGCGGAGTGGACAGCTCGTGTTTGCTCGCGCTCGCGGTGAGCGCATCGGGCGGGGACGTGCTGGCGGTGATTGCCGACAGCCCGAGCCTTCCCCGTGCGGCACTCGCTGCCGCGCTCGATGTCGCCGCCGGGATCGGAGCGCGCATCGAGGTCGTAGCCACGGGGGAATTTGACGACGAAAACTACCTGAGCAACCCGCCCGACCGGTGCTACTTTTGCAAGGCGGAACTTTTTTCCTCGCTCGAAAAAATCGCACGCGCACGGGGCTTCCGAGTGATCGCCTACGGCGAAAATGCCGACGATCTCGCAGCCGGGCGTCCGGGTTCACGAGCGGCTGCGGAGTTCCGGGTAATCGCCCCGCTGAGGGAAGCGGGGATGACAAAGGCCGACGTGCGGGCGATCTCGATGCGGCTCGGGCTTTCGACCCACGACGCGCCCGCCCAGCCGTGCCTTTCCTCGCGGATCCCGCACGGCACGCGCGTCACCGGCGAGGCGCTCGCGATGGTCGAAGCCGGCGAGGCGTCGGTCCGCGCGCTCGGGTTCCGCGTTTTTCGCGTTCGCTACCTTCCGGGGCCGCCACCTGCGGCACTCGTGCAGATCGCGCCCGACGAAATGCCTGACTTGGCTGGGCGCGAGCCCGCGCTGCGAGCCGGGCTCGCCGCCGCAGGATTTGCGTCCGTAGGGATCGATCCCTCCGGCTACCGTGCAGCCGTATGACCCACGAATTCAGGTGCCGGATCGCCTCGCACAACCGCCATGTCGTCGTCTCGGCCGCGCTGAAGAGATGCCACCGGCCGAAGACGGGGACAGGCCGCCGAACGAAGCAGATCCCGCCTGAGTGCCCGCCGATGACCGACGACATCAACAAATTCCTCCTATATCTTGCGACCGAGCGAGGGCTTTCCGAAAACTACCGGAATTCGGTCCGACGCAGCCTCAACAAATTTGCCGAGTGGGTGCTGGCAAACGTCCCCGAGCCGGCATGGCGGACGGTGACACCGGCCGACATCACTGACTTTCTGGCCTCCCGCAAGCGCTCGGGTCTCCAGGCCGCATCCGTGCGGCTCGACGCGGTCGCGGTCAGGATCTTTTTGCGCTTTCTTGTCTCGCGGCACGACTGGCCGGAGAACCCGGCCGAGACGATGTCGCTCCCGCGCCCGGAAAAGCACCTGCCCGAGATGCTCGGGACCGGTTCGGTGGGCCGCCTGATCGAAAGCGTGTCGGCATCGGATCCCCAGGGGCTCCGGGACCGGGCAATACTGGAGCTGCTGTATTCGAGCGGACTTCGGGTCTCCGAACTGTGCTCGGCCCGACTCGAAAATCTCGACCTCGACGCCGGGTTCATCCGGGTGACCGGCAAAGGCGAGAAGACCCGGCTCGTCCCCGTCGGCACGCCCGCGATCACATCCATTCGCCAATACCTCGCCGAGGGCCGTCCGCCAGTTGTCCGCCGGTGGACCGGAGGCGAGGTTTTTCTCTCCGTGCGCGGAAAGAAGCTGACCCCGCAGCGGATCTGGCAGCTCGTCAAGCAATATGCCGGCCGCGCCGGACTCGACGAGAACGTCTACCCCCACCTCATGCGCCACAGCTTCGCGACCCACCTCCTCGGCGGCGGTGCCGACCTGCGGATCATTCAGGAGCTCCTCGGCCACGCCGACATCTCGACGACCCAGATCTACACCCACATCGAGAAAAGCGGTCTCCGCGCGGTCATGAAAAAATTCCACCCGCGCGGCTGACCGACCGCCCCAGGGCAGCTCCACATTGTAATCCGTCGCGGGATCGTTCATCGTCCCGCCCTGCAAAAACCAACCGACATGAGCAAAAGCATATTGGATGCGTCCCGGCACGGGTCCGTGGAGCTGAGCAACGACGAGATCGCGCGGTATTCCCGGCATCTGATCATGCCCGAGGTGACGATGGACGGCCAGCGACGGATCAAGGCCGCGAAGGTTCTGTGCATCGGGGCCGGCGGGCTCGGTTCGCCGATCGGGCTCTACCTCGCGGCCGCCGGGGTCGGCACGCTCGGGCTCGTGGATTTCGACGTTGTCGATTACTCGAACCTCCAACGCCAGATCCTTCATGGAACGAAGGACGTGGGACGCAAGAAGATCGCGAGCGCGAGGGACCGGATCAAGGACGTGAACCCGAATGTGCAGGTCGAGCTGCACGACGCATTTTTCACATCGGAAAACGCGCGGGAAATCGTCGAAGGATACGACATCGTCATTGACGGCACGGACAATTTTCCGACCCGCTACCTCTCGAACGACATCTGCGTCTTTTTGAAAAAGCCGAACATCTACGGGTCCATTTTCCGGTTTGACGGCCAATGCACGGTCTTCGCGCCGCACCTCGGCGGGCCTTGCTACAGGTGCCTCTACCCCGAACCGCCGCCGCCGGGGATGGTCCCGAGCTGCGCGGAGGGCGGGGTGCTGGGAGTTCTGCCGGGCGTGATCGGCGTGATGCAGGCGATCGAGGCAATCAAGCTGATCGTCGGGATCGGCGAGCCCCTCATCGGCCGGCTCGTCCACTTCGACGCTCTCAAAATGAAATTCCGCGAATTCAAGATTCGCAAGGATCCAAAGTGCCCGGTCTGCTCGGAGAACCCGACGATCACCGAGCTCATTGACTACGAGCAATTCTGCGGGATCCCACAGGCGAAGGATGCTCACGATGCCGAGCCTCCGGTGCCGGAAATCCAGGTGACCGAGCTCAAAGCGCGCATGGATCGCGGCGATCGGCTAGTTCTTGTGGACGTGCGCGAGCCGTTCGAGTGGGACATCGCCCGGATTGCCGGTTCGAAATTGATTCCGCTCGGCGACATTTCTTCCCGCATGAGCGAACTCGACTCCGCAGACGAGCTGGTCTTCATCTGCAAGCTTGGACCTCGCAGCGAAACCGCCGTCCGAGAGCTCCAAAAGGCGGGTTTCACGAAGGCGCTCAACCTCGTTGGAGGCATCCTTGAGTGGGCGAAAAAGGTTGACACCTCAATGCCAAGATATTGAGCACCCGGTGAACCGGCATTGTCAGAGGGGTCAGTTCTTTCATATTGACATAGTGAGCTTTTTCACAAGCTTTTTGACG
>DYRS01000081.1 GCA_020718585.1 Chthoniobacter flavus | reverse complement strand
CAAAATAGCGGCCCTCTGGCCTTCCAACCCCTCCAGTCCGCGAAGTGGGGTTAAGTGGAGACCCCCTTTTCTGAATAGGCACCTAAGCGCACGCAAACGCGTGAAATTGTTGTCTGAAAACTTATCGTCACACCCACCCGAGCCAGCCGACGAAGCCGGCGGCTGCGACGATAAAAACCGGGTTGATCTTAGTGGTCGTAAAGATTGCGGTACAGATGGCTGTGAGGATGTAGGCCTGCCAGCCGTGGTCGGCGGCCTTGCTCATGACCCAGCCGCTGGCGAGGATCAGGCCGACGGTGAGCGGGGCGAGGCCTTTTTCGACGGCCTTGCGAAGTGGCATGTCCTTCGCGCGCTCCCACACGCGACTCACGAGGTAAACAAGGACTGCCGCAGGCAGTATCATCGCGATGGTTGCGAGGATCGCACCCGCCACGCCAGCCGCCTTGTAGCCGAGGATCGTCACGATCAGGATGCTCGGCCCCGGCGCGGCCTGCGAGATCGCGAACACATCGGCAAACTGCTTGCCGGTGACCCAATGGTAGTTGTCCACCGCCTTCCGGTGCATCTCAGGCAGCACGGTATTGCCGCCGCCGATCGAGAGGATCGAGAGCGAGCTGAAGAGGATCAGGATCTGCGTCAGCGTCCGGATGTTCATGGGAGTTTTTTCGGCCACGCCCAGGCGACCGCCAGCGGGGCGAGCAGGGATAGGCACGCGAGCAGCGGCCATCGCGCAATCCCGTTCATCAGAAAAATCGTCGCAAAGAGCGCAGCCGGCACCAGACCGGTCAGGCATTTCCGGCCGGTCTTGAAAACCATCGAGAGCGTGAGCCCGACCGCCGCCGCCGCCGCACCTTTGAGCACGCCCTGAACGGCAGGGATATCGTGGAACTGGAAATAAAAATATGCGAGCGCGAGCGCGATGACGACCGGCACGAGCGTGAGGCCGAAGACCGCCGCTGCGGCACCCGGGACGCCGCGGAACTTCACCCCAACAAAGACCGCGAGGTTCACCTGGTTCGCGCCCGGAAGGATCCGGCACATCGTCACCGCGCTGAGGAATTCCTCGTCCTCCATCCACTTTTTCTCCTCGACGACCACCACCCGCGACCATGCGGAAAGCCCGCCGCCGAACGAGGCGAGCGCGATGTGGTTGAACGTGAGCGCGAGTTCCGCGAGCGTCGGACGCTCACTCATGCCGGAGGTCCGCGTCGTGCGGAAAGTCGTCCTCGTGGTGGAGCGACGGGTTGAGCGGGTCGGGTGCCTCGTAGCGGTGCGAGGAATCCCAGTCCTCGTCGAAAACGTCGACCAGGCGTGCCACGAGCGCCTTGTCCGCGATCTGCGTGCCGAGCTCGCGTCTGAGGTCGAACGCCGAGCGGTCGATGTTCATCGAACCGACGAGCGCGTTCGACTTGTCGGCCAGCACGAGCTTCGCGTGGAGCCTCAGGTTTTTCTGCTTGTGAACCTTGATTCCCGAACGGTGCATGACCCGCAGCGACGAGAACGTGTCAAGGATGTCCCAGTCGCTGATCCCGTGCTTTCCGCCGCACAGCACGCGCACGGCGACCCCCCGGTGCGCGGCCGAGAGAACCCGGTCGAGGATCGTCGCATCCACAAATTTCGGATGCTGGATGTCGAGCGTCCTGCGGGCGGAGTCAATGAACCGCGACATCGCTTGGCGCGAGTTGTTGTTGCTCCAGAGCAGCCCCGATGCCGGCGACGGATGCCAATCCTTGCGCTCGTCCCAGTCGGCCTGAAATCCCTCGGCGACCTGGGCAACCTTCGCCGGATCGTAGAGGACCACCCCGTAGTCGCGGGTCAGGGTGAAATACTTGTCGCAGAGGTTGAACGTCGCAATGAGCACGGCCCGACTGTCCACAACAATCGATTTCTCGTGCGTGACATAGAACTCCGGGCTCGCCCACTTGATCTCGACCCCCGCATTTTTAAAAAACTCAAACGTCGCGTCGTTCGCCCGGTCGCCGCCCGAACGCTTCGGGTTCAGCATCACCCGCACGGCAACCCCCGCGTTCATTCGCTCGACCACCGCATCCATCAGCACCGGCTGAGAAAATGTGAATTGCTTGATGAGAAGGCTCTCGCGGGCGGAGCGGATGAATTCCAGAACCGGCGCGGTTCCGTCGTTCGGCTGCACGATAAGTTGAGGACCGGGTTGTGACATGCGTGGAGGCTAGCATCCTGCCCGCCCTCGCGCAACCCGCCGGTCATGTCGAAAAGAGCGTCCGAATCAAACGGCGAACACCGAGTAGGCACCGGTCGGGAGACATTCGGAGAGGCGTGGACGCGATTTTTCTTTTGGGCAAAGCCCGGCGAACGTGGTAGGTTCGCGCATGGGGATTCACACGCGCAGAAGGATTTCGCTTTCGCTGGCGTCCCATGCCCGTGCGGAAAATGCCGGGTTTTCGCTCGTCGAGATGATCATCGTCATCGCCGTGATCGGAATCATGGCGTCGATCGGGATCCCGATGATCGCCAACACCGTTTCTTCATCCTCCCGGCGGACGGCGGATCGGAACGCGAAGGTGCTCAACGGCGCGGTCATCGCATTCGGAGAGCAGAACTGGGAGCTCGTGCTCGCGTCGTCCGAGGGCAGCGATGATGAACTGGCGATCTTCGAGTCGCTGCGCTACCGCGACGCCATAAATCCCGCGCCGGGGTCGCCCTACCTTCCGCCGAACGCGACGTTCGTCGCCAGCAGCGATACGACGACCCATCGGGCGGTTTGGAACGGCCGGATGTTCGAGCTTGTCCCGGCGGGCTCGGCCGGCACGGGACTCGACCTGATGAAGGTCATGGGCGCAATCCAGGCACCTCCAACAAGCACGCCCGTCCCGGCGAGCACCAACAGATGAGCCCGACCGACTGGCAGGATCTGTGCGTGCTGCTGAAGGAGGCGGGGATTGATCCCGACAACCCGCCGGAAGAGTCGCTTGACCTGCACCACCATCTGGCCCATCTCAACGGGGTCGCCCCCGCCGAGGCGCTCGAGTGGTTTTCGCGGAAGTTTGGAATCCTGCCGTTCGATCCGATCCGGACAAGCTGCTCGACCCGTGCGGAAAATGCATTCCGCCATCTGGCTCCTCAGCGGGGCGAACTGGCGGGCAATTCCGACGAGGAGCTGTGGATTCCATTTGGCACGCTCGGGCCGCTCCTGCTCTGCGCACATTACAATCCGGCAAGCACCTCCCTCTGGGACATTCCGGTCGAGCTCGTCATCCCGGTGCTCGTTCCCCAGTCGAAATACGCGATCCTGCAGCGGGATTTCATGGCGAGGCTCCACCTTCAGCCGCTCGACGACCGCCCGCCGATCATGCCGCCAAACCTGCTCGCAAAAGACTCACATCCTGACGCCGCGCTCGCATGGCTCATGGAATTTTATCCGTTTGAGGACGACCTCCGGAACAAGCTGGAGCGGGCGAAGTCAGACGTGTCGGGCGCGGCGGTGGATGCTCTGACGGGGATCAAGACGCTTCCGTCGCAGTTCGGGCTGGCGCTCCGGTATCTGAGCACCGGCGAGCCTTGCTTCAACGCCGAGCATGCCCCGCCGCAGAACATTTTCCCGGAGGCACTGCTCGAGAAGCACGTCGTGTATCCGCTCTACTGCGGGCCGAAGACGGTTTACCTGCTCTCCGCTACAAAGGAGAATTTTTCGTTTGAGGACGAGTGGCTGTCTGGCGGAAACGACCCGTTGGTTTTCCGCACGGTGCTAGCCGAGCATGAGACGATTATCGCGACGATCAACCGCGACCGCAGCCGGTCGGTCGGCACAAGCGCGGCGGCGACCGACCAAGAGATGACCTACTCGGATGTCGCGAACATCGTTGATATCGACGTCCAGGAGATCCAGCGCGTCAATCCCTCGAGCATCAACTCCACCCCCGAGCAGGTCGTCCACTGGGTGCTCTGGCGCGCGATCACCGGACGCGCCAGCGATCTGCACATCGAGAAATTTTACAACACAGCAAGGTTCCGCGGCAGGATTGACGGCGAGCTCAAGGTCCTGCACTCGTGCCCGGAGGAGCAGCTCGCACGGTTTGTCAGTGTCATAAAAAACTACTCGAACATGGGTCAGCGTCGGCAGGACGCGCAGGACGGACGGTTTTCGCTCACGCTCGGCAAGCGACGGGTTGACTGCCGGGTCTCCGCGATTCCGTGCCGGAAGGATCTTCAGAAGATCACGATCCGGTTCCTCGACCGGCAGGACGGCATCCGCAAGCTCAGCGAGCTGAACCTTTCGCCGCGGCAGATCGCGCTCCTTGGCGACGCGATGGGCCGCGACCAGGGGCTGATCCTCGTCACCGGTCCGACCGGCAGCGGAAAAACCTCCACGCTTTACGCGCTCCTCAACAGCATCAACGCCGACAACATCAACATCCAAACGATCGAGGATCCGATCGAATACGAGGTCGAGGGGCTGAACCAGACGCAGACCGACCCGACGAATGGGATTGATTTCGGCGAGGGCCTCCGGCGGCTCATGCGCGCGGATCCTGACGTCATCCTCATCGGAGAGTGCCGGGATTTTGAGACCGCGAACTCGGCTGTCAACGCGGCGCTTACTGGGCACCTTGTGCTCACGACCCTGCACGCGAACGACTCGCTGCGGGCGGTGAGCCGCCTCATTTCGATGGGGATCCCTCCGTATCTGCTGGCCGATTCGCTCGCGCTCTCGCAGGCCCAGCGGCTCGTCCGCCGCCTCTGCACCTACTGCAAGCGGCCGGTCCAGATCACCCCGGAGGTCCGCGAGATCTTCGTCGCAAACCGGGTCGCAATCCCACCGGAGGCGCAGGTCATCTTCGAGAAGGTCGGATGTTCGGAATGCCGCGAAACCGGGTTCACCGGCCGCATGGCGCTCATGGAGATGTGTCCGTCGGACAACGTGCTGGCCGACCTCATCGGGCGCAACGCCCCACAGAGCGAAATGCGCAAGCACGCGTTCCTTAAAGGCGTGCTCACGCTCTACCAGGAGGGCCTTGCGCAGGTTCTCAACGGCAACACGTCGCTCGACGAGATCAGTTGCCTGAGCTACACGGCGGTGGACGCCGATTGGGACCGGGAAGTTCCCGATCCCGAGTGCGAGGTCTGACGCAGGCGGCCGGTGCCGGGCGCATGCTCGACAAGTGCAGGTTGCCGGGAGTGCGGGCATCTTGCCCACTTCCCATTCCATGCGGGCTGGAACCACGATCCTTCGAGCACATTCTCCGCCCACTTGGTTCCGATTCGAAGCAATTCCGAGATGCTCCTGCTTCCGCCGTCTGCAACTCAGAACCCAAAAACCCGTTGAAAAAGGCTGAGCCGATCAATTGGTCGGACTGGATCGCCGGGTCCCTTCCCGGATGCGGTTTCGCCGAAACCGCTTGCTGTGGCCCCGGACGGCTGCGGCGAGCCATTGCTTCTCCCGTCGGGGAGAAGATTTTCCCGTGCGGTCAAGGTTCGGGTTGCCATGAACCATCCGCGATGGTAGAAGATCGCTCGTGATTTACGCAACGAAAGTTACCACCTCGTTTCCACCCGGGAAGTTTAAATCGTAGCAACTCATTGATAATGCCGAAGTAGCACAGCGGTAGTGCAATCGATTCGTAATCGATAGGTCACGGGTTCGATTCCCGTCTTCGGCTCTCCTTTTTCATCGGCGCCTTCAATCCGGGCGGCATTGTGGGACTGATCCCGCAGCACCCACAGAAATGCCTGTCCATTCAAACGAATCCCCCTGCGGTACGGTTGTTCCGCAGGCTCCAACTGCGGGCGCTCTGATCGGATCCGGCGTGCCGGTGCCGCTTTTTCTGGCTCCGATGGCCGGGGTGACGAACACCGTATTCCGGCGGCTTTGCAAGGGATTCGGGGCGGATGTGCTCACCACCGAGTTTGTGTCGGCCGAAGGGATCCTGCACCGGAACGAGCGGACCCGTCGGTATCTCGAGTTCGACACTTCGGAGCGTCCGATCGGCGTCCAGCTCTTCGGATCAGATCCTGAGCATCTCGCCGAGGCCGCCCGGGCGGTCATCGGATGGGTCGCGCCGGATTTTATCGATTTGAATTTCGGGTGCCCGGTGAACAAGGTCGTGTGCAAGAATGGAGGATCTTCGCTTCTGCGCGACGCCCCGCTTCTCGCCCGTGTCGCCCGCGCGGTCGTGGCCGCCGCCGGGGATGTCCCCGTGACGGCAAAAATCCGCACCGGGTGGGACGCCCGCTCGGTGAACGCGGCGGCGACCGCCCGCCTTCTCGAGCGCGAGGGGATCCGGCGGATTGCCGTGCATGGGCGCACAAAAGATCAGGGGTATTCCGGCGAAGCCGACTGGGAGGTGATCGCCGGGGTCGCGGCGGCTGTCGCCATCCCGGTCGTCGGCAACGGGGACATCATATCCGCCGAATCCGCCGTTCGTCGGCAGAAGGAATCGCAAGTCGCCGGGCTCATGGTCGGACGCGCCGCGATGCACCGTCCGTGGATCTTTTCCGAAATCCGGCAAGCCCTTGCCGGGCACCCGCCTCCGCCCCCGCCCTCGCACGCCCGGCAGTGGGAATTCATCGTCGGGCACTGCCGGCAGGAGATCGAATGGTGGGGGGGCAACGAGCGGGCTGCGATGAAGGCGATGCGCGCGCGCCTGATGGCCTACACGCGTGGTATGGCCGGAGGCGCCCGCCTGCGCGAAAACCTCCAGAGGGTCGTCTCGCTCGAAGAGGTCCGCAGGATCGCGGATCGGGATCTCGCTCGGGAAAGCTGATTTTCGCGATACCAGACGCGCGATTTTTCCGCCCCTCTCCCGCGCTTTGTTTTCCGCGTCTCCGTCGGGCACGAGCAGGCGCACCGGTTTTCCCCGCAGTTCAATGCGGCAGGTTCCCATGGCCCGGCAGGCCGGGTTTTTCACCTGCCGGTCATCGAGTTCCCCAGGGAGATTGCCCCCCGAGTTACCAGCCGCGCTGTTCGATCGCGTCGAGGTGGAGGCTGATCGGATCGGTCCGCTTTTCGGGAGCCGGCGGGCTGGTGATCCCCAGAAAATTTTCGCTGACGGTGTCGAGTTGGGTCGCCTCGAACCAGTTCATGTAGTCGTCGGTCTGCCCCGACCGGCGGAGGAGGAGGTCGAGGATTTTTCCATTTTCTTCGAGGCGGCGGTCCAGGTTTTTGCGGGGCTTTGCGGCGAGGAGCGAGGTGATGTCGCGGTATTCCCCGATCACCGGGCGGATCAGCGGGTGCGCGCGGAATTCGAGGGCAAAGAGCGCGGCGGACTTCTGCCGCATCAGGAACGGGCCGCCCTCGCTGCGGGCGATGAGCGGGAAAGCCGAGGGGCCGCGGGCGTTTCCAAGCTCGGGTTTTTTGGGGTCGAGCGGCGCGGAGACATCAAGAAGCGCCTTGAGCGCGCGGCCGGTCTCCTGCACGCTCAGCGACTGGGTGCCCCGCCCCGCCGAGTCGCGGGCGATCGCCAGCGTCCAGATTTTCCCGAGCCTAGCGGCGTCGTTTCCGAGCGATGGAAACGCGGCGAGGAGGGGTTTGAGATCGCCGTCCTCCCCGGTGAGCGAGGATAGGAAGCGGCCGAATCCGGCGGTCCCCTCGGGCAGTCCCTGAAGGCCTTTGAGGAGGGCGAGCGCCTGCGCGCGATAGAGGGTGAGCGACGTGGCCTCCATGAGCTCGGGCTTGGCGCGGAGAAACTCCTCCAGCTTGGGCGGGCGCTCGCTGCGGAGGAGCACCGCATAGACGCCGTCGGGGATCCCCTCCTCGCGCATGCTCTCGTCGTGGGCAAGCGCTTCGAGCAACCATGCGGGCGGGGAAAGGAACGGTTTGCCGGCTTTGGGCGAGTGGTCCTTGTAAATCCATTGGAGGCCGAGAGCGCGGTAGATCTCGTGGTCGAGCTCCCGGCTGCGGAGTGCCGACGGATCGTAGATGTTTGTCTGCACTTTCAGCCGCGAGCCGTCGCCCTCGAAGACCGAAGTGACGGCGCCGGAGTTTCCACGGGGCTTGGCACCGCCGATCAGGTCCTGGATGATGATCGGGTTCGGGATGTTCCCCTCGCCGCCTAGCCGGTTGCTCCATGTCGCGCGGGCCGCCTCTGCGCGCTTCGAGAGCTGCGTGCGGCGGGCCGGATCCTTCGAATAAATGACAAACCGCCCGGAGGGGGATGTCGTGCGACCGCCGAGTGGCGAATCGTCGGCGGCGCGCAGAACTGCGCTGACGACGAGCAGGGCGGCGATCAGTGCGATTTCGAACCGGCCCATTGCAGCGTGACGTCTCCGGGCTTGACGGCCGCCGACTTCACACCGCGCAGGAGCTCGAGCGGCTGGGCGAGCCCGGCGATCGTCTGGTCGAAGAACCGCATGAACACCGGCAGCAGCCTCGGATGGATCGGAAGCCGCCCGATCGCGCCGCCGGTCACGCGCGCGCCCAGGCCCGCGTCGGTCGGCTCGGGCGTGACATTGAGCAGGAAGAACAGGCTCCGCTCGAAAAGCTTCTGCTCAATTCCCAGATCCAGACTGCCCGCGTTGAGGATGACAAACGCGCGTTCGAACCTCGCGCCGCCGGTCACGGCGGAGGAATCCATCTGAATTGTCGTCGCCAAAAACTCGTTGACCGCACTCTGGTTGATCGTCCAACTGATCGCCCGCACGGATTCGCCGGACGAGCGCAGCGTGGTGATCGCCTCTTGGGCGGCGGCGGTGCTTGCACTCGCAGCGGCCGGGACGCCTTGCGGCTCTCGCGCCATCTGGATCACAGCGGCCAAGATCGCGCCCAGCGCCGCCATCAGGACGAGTTCGCGCACCAGCACACTCAGAAACCCCCGTTCGGCAGGCACCTTTTTCTTTTCGAGCTTCTGCACCGGCGCGGAAATCGGCGGCGCGGTGGCACCGGGTGCCGACGGCTCGTCGGGCCTGATCGGCGCAATAATTGCGGGCGGAGCTTTCGGCAGCGCCGCAGGAGGAGGCGCGACAAGCGGCGCGACAAGCGGCGTGAGCTTGGGCAGCTCGGGAGCGTGCGGAGCAGAGATGATCGGCACAATCACCAGCGGCGCGAGCTTGGGCGGCTCGGGAGTGGGAGGTGTCGGGATGATCGGCGCGATCACCAGCGGCGTGAGCTTGGGCGGCTCGGCGGCCGGTTGGGAGGGGAGACGGGTTCCGCAATCGGAGCAGAACGTCCGTTCTGCCTCATTTTCGAGGCCGCAGTGGATGCAGGTGTTCATTCGGATTTCGACGCGGGCTTGGCTGCGGGCTTCGATTCTTTTTTCGGCTTGTCGGACGACTTCTCGGGCTTTGCGGATTTTTCCGCAGATTTTTCAGCCGGCTTCGCCGCGTCGGGCGTATCCTTTTTTTGAGCCTGTTTGTAGCCCTCGCTGCGGTAGTCCGTGATGTAGAACCCGCTGCCCTTAAAAATGAGGCCAGCCCCGGTGCCGAGGAGCCGCTTAATCTTCCCTTTTCCCCACTTTTTCATGCGGCACTGCGCCTCAGGACAGGTCTTGAAAACGGGGTCTTTCATGGACTGAAAAACGTCGAACGTTTTCCGGCACTTCTCGCATTCGTATTCGTAGGTGGGCATGGCGGATAAGCGGAGGTTGTATCAACTTCCCAATTTTTCGCAAGCCGCGCTTCGCTCCAGCCCACGCATGCCAGGGCCAATTCACGAACGAGAGGAAAAACAGCTCTGACACCCGTGCCCCAATCATTAGCTTCTGCAGCGGAGGCATCTCTTTGACCGATGCGGGACGTCTGGGCACCGACAAGGCGCTCGGGCAACTTCTGGGCATGGA
>DYRS01000265.1 GCA_020718585.1 Chthoniobacter flavus | reverse complement strand
GTACCGGTCGGCCCCGGGCGCGGTTCGGGCGCCGGCTCGCTGGTGGCGTACTGCCTCAGCATCACCGATCTCGACCCGCTCGCCTACGACCTGCTGTTCGAGCGCTTTCTGAATCCTGAGCGGGTGTCGATGCCCGACTTCGATATCGACTTTTGCCAGGACGGGCGCGACCGCGTCATCGACTACGTCAAGCAGCGCTACGGCGTCGAGTCGGTGTCGCAGATCGCCACCTTCGGCACCATGGCGGCCAAGGCGGTGCTGCGCGACGTCGGCCGCGTGCTCGACCTGCCGTATCTGTTCGTCGATAAATTCGTCAAGCTGGTGCCCAACGAGCTGGGGATTTCGCTCGCCGAAGCGCGCGAGAAGGAACCGCAGATCGACGAGCGCGCCGCCGCCGAGGAAGAACTCGCCGAGCTGCTGCCGCTGGCCGAAAAACTCGAAGGCATCACCCGCAACGTCGGCATGCACGCCGGCGGCGTGCTGATCGCGCCGGGCAAGCTGACCGATTTCTGCCCGCTGTATCAGGCCGAAGGCTCGGGCTCGGCGGTGTCGCAGTTCGACAAGGACGACGTCGAGGCGATCGGCCTGGTCAAGTTCGACTTCCTCGGCCTGCGCACGCTGACCATCCTGGCCGAGGCGGTGCGCTTCGTGCAGCGCCACGCAGACCGCAAGGACTTCCGCCTGGAAGACCTGCCGCTGGACGACCGCGCGGTGTACAAGCTGTTCGCCGACGGCAACACCACGGCGGTGTTCCAGTCCGAATCGCGTTCGGCCAAGGATCTGGAAAAAAAGCTCAAGGGCGACTGCTTCGAAGACATCATCGCGCTGATGGCGCTGAACCGGCCGGGCCCGCTCGGCTCCGGCATGGTGGACGATTTCATCGCGCGCAAGCAGGGCAAGCAGAAGCCGGAATATTTTCACCCCGACCTCGAGCCGGTGCTGAAATCGACCTACGGCATCATCGTCTACCAGGAACAGGTGATGCTGGTGGCGCAGATTCTGGCGGGCTACAGCCTTGGTGCCGCCGACATGCTGCGGCGCGCCATGGGCAAAAAGAAACCCGAGGAAATGGCGCAGCAGCGCACCATCTTCCTCGAAGGCGCGGCCAAACGCGGAGCCGAGGACAAAGTCGCCGGGCGGCTGTTCGACCTGATGGAAAAGTTCGCCGAGTACGGCTTCAACAAGTCGCACTCGGCGGCCTATGCGCTGATCGCGTATCACACCGCCTGGCTCAAGGCCTATTACCCGGCCGAATTCATGGCGGCGACGATGTCGTCCGAAATGTCCGACACCGACAAGGTGCGGATTTTTTACGAAGACTGCCGCGCCAACGGCCTGACGATGCTGGCGCCCGACATCAACCAGTCGCTGTATCGCTTTGAGCCGGTGTCGAAAACCGACATCCGCTACGGCCTCGGCGCGATCAAGGGCAGCGGCGAGGCGGCCATCGGCGCGATCGTCGCCGAGCGCGAAGCGAATGGCCCCTTCAAAGGCCTGTTCGATCTGACGCGACGGGTGGACAAGCGCTATCTCAACCGCCGCGTGCTCGAAGCGCTGGTCAAAGCCGGCGCGTTCGACACGATCAACGATCATCGCGCCAGCCTGATGGCCTCGGTCGGCGCGGCGCTGGAAACCGCCGACCGCGCGGCGAGGAGCGGCGGGCAGGTCGGCCTATTCGGCGAAGCGCTGGAAGGTGGCGAAGATCTGGTCGATGTACCGTACTGGTCGGATCTCGACAAGCTGATTCAGGAGAAATCCGCGCTCGGTTATTTTTTCAGCGGCCACCCCTTCACCTCGTATCTGAGCGAGGTGTCCGGCTTTGCCAAGCGTCAGCTCAACAGCCTGGAACCGTCGCGCGATCCGGTGATGCTGGCCGGCATCGTGGTGTCCCTGCGCACCCAGATGACGCGGCGCGGCAAGATGCTGATCCTGCTGTTAGACGACGCCACCGCGCAGGTCGAAGTGGTGATTTTCAACGAGCTGTACGAGCAGA
>DYRS01000080.1:5081-9818 GCA_020718585.1 Chthoniobacter flavus | reverse complement strand
AAAGTCCACCGTAGTCATAAATTTTTCAAATGGAAAGACCGACAATGGAAAGACCGGCGTTGCCTTTCCCTCAAAATCAGCGGTCGACTTCCCTACCTTCCCTCAGTGCCATATGACATCCCTGCTTTATGGTTGGCACGCTGCCGACCGCCACCCGGTGCAAGCCCCATTCTTCGCAAGCATCGCGGTTTTTCCCCCAAGCGTCGCCGGGAATGGCCCCAGTCTGAGGAAAGTGAAACGCCGTGATCCGCCCGTTTACCCGAAGCTGACCACGTCGGATAGGGCTTGCCATATTAACTTGACTTCCACAGTCCGGCGGTTGACCTAGTGCTGTACCTCCAAGGAGGCAGAGAACCTCTGCGAAGTCGCTGGGTCGCGTTGTCCACCTCAACTCCCCCACCCCACTGCCCCGCGACCGCGCGCCGAAAGAGCAGCCGTCACTTGTGATTTCTCGAAGGGCGGCTATAATTTCGTGCGCATGGACATGACAACGATTCGCGGGCAGTTCCCGTTCTTGCACGAAGCGGTCAACGGGCATCCGCTCGCCTACCTCGACAATGCGGCGAGTTCGCAGAAGCCGGAGCGGGTGATCCGGCGGATGGCGCGGTTTTTGGAGAGCGAATACGCGAACGTCCACCGCGGGGTGCATCTGCTGAGCGAGCGGGCGACGGCGGCCTACGAGGACGCGCGCTCGGTGCTGGCGGAGTTCCTTGGTGCCGGGTGTCTGGAGGAGATCGTCTTCACGCGCGGGACGACCGAGGCGGTCAACCTTCTGGCGAATTCGTGGGGGGTCAAAAACATCGGCCCTGGCGACACGATTCTGCTCACAGAGATGGAGCACCACAGCAATCTCCTGCCCTGGCAGCATCTTGCGGGCCGGGTCGGCGCAAAGGTGGAGTTTGTGCCGGTGTTGGAAAATGGTGCAGTGCTCGACATGGATGCGGCCCGGGTGCTGATCGCCGGGCGTCCGAAGCTCTTCGCATTCGTGCAGATCCCGAACACGCTCGGCCTGGAAAACCCGGCTTCCGAACTCTGCTGGCTGGCCAGCGAAGCAGGGGTAACGACGTTTGTGGATGCCGCCCAGAGCGTCGGACATCGACCGGTGGACGTGCGGGAGATCGGATGCGATTTTCTTGCGTGCTCGGCGCACAAGATGTGCGGGCCGAGCGGGATCGGTGCTCTCTGGGGCCGCGCGGAGCTTCTTGCGGAGATGCCGCCCTGGCAATATGGGGGCGAGATGGTGGACCGCGCGCATTACGACCGCCCGGCCACGTTCCGCGAGCCGCCCGCACGGTTCGAGGCGGGGACCCCGCCGATCATCGAGGCGGTCGGCTGGGCGGAGGCCGTCCGGTTCCTCAACGAAGTCGGCACGGAAGCCGTGCGCGAGCATTCGGTCGCTCTCGCCAACCTCGCAGCCGAGCAGATCCGCGAAATTCCGGGGCTCAGGATCTTCGGGCCGGGCGTGCGGGAATCAGGGATCGTCACATTTTCAATCGAGGGCGTGCATGCCCACGACGTCGCGTTCTTTGCCAACGAGCGGGGGATAGCACTGCGGGCCGGGCACCACTGCGCGCAGCCGCTCATGCGCAAGCTCGGGAGCCCGTCGTCGAGCCGCGCGAGCTTCTACCTCTACAACTCTCGCGAGGAGGCCGAAGCCTTGGCTGGCATCCTGCGCGATGCCGTGGCATTTTTCCGCTGATGGACAACGAGCTTTACCAGGAGGTCCTCCTCCAGCATTCGAAGCGGCCGAGAAATTTCGGGCCGCTGGAAAATCCCACGCACTCGGCGGACGGACACAACGCGCTCTGCGGCGACGAGATTTCGGTGACCCTGCGCATCGAGAACGGGAAGGTCACCGATGCAAAATTCACCGGCAGCGCATGCGCGATCTGCACGGCATCCGCCTCGATCATGACCGGCGAAGTCAAGGGCCTGACCTGCCCGGCCGTCGAGGCGCTCACCTCACACTTCCGCCAGCTCGCGAAGGAGGGCACAGCACCGGACGTCCCCGCAAAGCTCGAGGTGCTCGGTGGAGTGCACCAGTTCCCCCAGCGCGTCAAGTGCGCGGTCCTCCCGTGGGAGACGCTCACCAGCGCGATGAAAACTCCGGTCGAGCCGGATCAGGCGCCCGCCTCGCCCGCCGCGATCTCGTAGTCGCGAAGGTAGCAGCCGGGATCCTCGGCCCACGGGTTGCCAAATTTTTGGAACGCCCGCACCCGGAACCCTCCGCCGCAGACCTCCTTGAACCGGCAGTCCGCGCACCGGCCTTCGAGCCGCGGCAGCCGGTCGCGAAGCCCCGCCAGGAGGTCGTCGTTGCGCAAGTTGCTCCAGATTTTGCTGAACGGACGCTCCCGCACGTTTCCGAGCGTGTGGTCCTGCCAGAACTGGTCGGGATGTACGTTCCCTTGGCTGTCAATATTCGAAATCCCGCGCCCGGAGGCGTGGCTCCCGCCGCCGTTCCAGCTCAGCAGCTTCCAGATTTCCGCCGCGCGCTTCGGGTTTTTGCGAAGCGTGTTCAGCCAGAAAAATGCGCCGTCCGCCGGCTGGTCCACCGTGAGGACCTCGCGCGGATTCCCCTCGCGCTCCCAGCGGACGACCGCGTCGCCGATCATCCGCAGTGCCGCCCGCGTCTCCGAGGCCGGGAGCAGCCCGAGATCCGCCCCGCGACCGCTGTAAACCAAATGATAAAAGCACACCCGCGGGATGTCCTCGTCCTCGATGAAGCGCAGGATTTCCGGAAGCTGGTCGGCCGTCTGCTGGGTCAGCGTGAGCCGGAGCCCGACCTTCTGCCCCGCCCCACGGCAGTGCCGGAACGCCTCGACCGCCTTCTGGAATGCCCCGGATTTTCCGCGAAACTTGTCGTGGTGCTCGCCAATGCCGTCGAGCGAAATCCCGACATACGTCACCCCGAGATCCTTGAGCCGCGCGGCCGCCTGCGAATCAATCCGGGTCCCATTCGTCGAAATCGTGACCCGAAGCCCCCTCGCGATCGCGTAGCCGGCGAGATCGAAAAAATGCGGATGCAGGGTCGGTTCGCCGCCCGAGAGCAGCACCGCCGGCACCTCATACTTCGCAAGGTCGTCAATCACCCCGATGCTCTCTTCGAGCGTGAGCTCGCCCGGATAGTGCTTCGCCGTCGAGTCGGAGTAGCAATGCACGCAATGCAGGTTGCAGCGCCGCGTGATGTTCCAAACAACAACCGGCTTCCGCTGGGAAGCGGCTTTCGGCGCGCACGCGCCTTCGCCGTAGCGCAGCGCGTCGGCCGGTTGGGGGGTTCCGCAAAGTAGTTTCGTGACGTTGATCATAGTGGTTTTCTTTTTGGTTCGTAAGAGCAGCACGGCTCAGCCGCAAGGTAATCGCCCGCAAGCGAATACGCCCGCGCCCGCGAGCCGCCGCAGATCTTGCGGTATTCACAGTATCCGCATTTTCCGCCAAATCCGTCGGAGTCGCGCAGCGCGCGGAACACCTGGGAGTTGCGGTAAATATCGAGGAGGTTGCCGGTGCGCACGTTGCCGCAGGTGATCGGAAGAAACCCGCTCGGCTGGACCTCGCCACGGTGCGAGATGAACACGAATCCCCGCCCGTCGTTGGTCGGCGCGAACCGCCACGGCACGGACTCACCCTTCCGACGCTGCGCCATTACGCGCCGGAAATGCGGTCCCTCGGTCGTCTTGACCGGGATCCCGGTCTCCTGCTGGAAATCCGCCATGCGCTCGAAAAGCCGCTCGGTCTCGTCGGCATCAAGCATTTCGTCCGCCTGCGCGCGCCCGGTCGGAACCAGCAAAAAAATGCTCCACATCTTCGGCCGCATCCGGCGGATCACATTTGCGAACGCATCCCACTCGGCGATATTCGTTCGCGAAAATGTCGTGTTGATCTGGTATTCAAGCCCCGCCGCGTCGGCCTTGGTGATCGCCTGCCGGGTCCACCCCCACGTCCCCGCAACCCCTCGGAACTCGTCATGCGTCGCCTCGGTTGCCCCGTCCAAACTCAACGAAATCCTCTCGACTCCCGCCCGCCGAAACTCCGAAAAATCCTCCTTCAGCAGCCTCGGGGTCGCGCTCGGACTGATCGCCACCCGCAGCCCGCGCGCCGCCGCCCCGCGCACCAGCGGCAGCAGATCCGGACGGCTCGCCGGATCTCCACCCGTCAAAATAAAAAATGCCGGCTTCGCCTCGGCGATCTGGTCGAGTGCTCGCTCGGCGTCATCGCCCGCCAGCTCGAGCGGATCCCGCCGCGGCTGCGCCACCGCCCGGCAGTGCCTGCACGCGAGCGCACACCGTCGGGTCACCTCCCAGATCACAATCACCGGACGTTCGTCCAAAGAAATCTCCATGTCGGACGGCATACTGCAACATTGTTGCGTAATTAAGTTTGATCCGCGTCAAGCTTTCTGCTTTTTCAGGCCAGTCGGCTTGCTATTTGAGGAGGCGCTGGCGCGAATCTTCCGGGAGCGTCGAGGTCGAGACCCCTGCACGGGCGGCTGTTGGATTTTGTCGGATCCCATTCCGGGCGATGCTTTCGGTTTGCCGGGCGCGCTCCTTGTCGTCGCTGATTCCGTTCACCCAGGTCAGCGCCGCCTCGGGATCCTCCTGCGCGATTTTCCTGGAAAGCGTGCGCAGCGCGGCGTCCTTCGTCGGTCCGGCCGACCGCCGGTCGAGCCAGGCTGCGGCGGCTTCGATGTCCTTCGACGCCCAGTTGCCGACGAGCGCGTCCATCGGTCCAGACTGCTCGGAG
>DYRS01000080.1:0-4981 GCA_020718585.1 Chthoniobacter flavus | reverse complement strand
GTCCTTCGACGCCCAGTTGCCGACGAGCGCGTCCATCGGTCCAGACTGCTCGGAGGCGGGCAGGTGTCCGACATATTTTGCGACCTCCTCGGGCGACGTTCCCGCCCACTGGGAGACGGCGGAGCGGACGATATCCGAGTGCTCGGAGGCATCGGCGAGGGACGACGACCAGGCGATGACAGCCCTCGGGTCGCCCATTTGCACAGTGTGAAATACTACATTTCAAGGTCAAAAAATAGAGAAAATTCCAAAACCCTCTTTTTTGTCATGCATCCGTGTCGGGAATTGCGGTTGCCCTTCGCGCGGCGATTGGCGTAGCCTGCGCGGCACGCCATGCCCAAGGACACATCCATCAAAAAAATCCTGCTGATCGGTTCCGGACCCATCGTGATCGGGCAGGGGTGCGAATTCGACTACTCCGGGGTGCAGGCCTGCAAGGCGCTGGCCGAGGAGGGCTACGAGGTCGTGCTGGTCAACTCGAACCCCGCCACGATCATGACCGACCCGGAATTCGCAAACCGGACGTATGTCGAGCCGATCACGCCGGAGGTCATCGAAAAAATCCTTGAGCGCGAGAAGCCAGATGCCGTGCTGCCGACGCTCGGCGGGCAGACCGCGCTGAACGCAGCGATGGTGCTGGTGGAGTCGGGCGCGATCGAGCGCCACGGCGCGCGGCTGATCGGCGCAAATGCCGAGGCGATCCGGCGCGGCGAGGACCGCCTGATTTTCAAGAACATCATGATCGAGATCGGGCTCGACTGCGCGCGGTCCGGCGTTGCCCGTGCGCACGACGAGGCGTTTGCGGTGGCGGCGGAGATCGGTTCGTTCCCGCTGATCGTCCGACCGGCATTCACGCTCGGCGGCGCGGGCGGGGGGATCGCCTACAACCGGGATGATCTCGAGGAGATCGTACGGCGAGGGCTCGACCTCTCGCCGGTCGGCGAGGTACTCATCGAGGAGTCGCTGCTGGGGTGGAAGGAATTTGAGATGGAGGTGATGCGCGACCACGCGGACAACTGCGTAGTCATCTGCTCGATCGAAAACCTCGATCCGATGGGCGTCCACACCGGCGACTCGATCACGGTCGCACCGATCCAGACGCTGACCGACAAGGAATACCAGGCGATGCGCGACGCGAGCTTCGCCGTGATCCGCGCGATCGGGGTCGAGACCGGCGGCTCGAACATCCAGTTTGCCGTGAACCCGGACAACGGGCGGATGATTGTCATCGAGATGAACCCGCGGGTCTCGCGCAGCTCGGCACTGGCGTCGAAGGCGACCGGATTTCCGATCGCAAAAATCGCCGCAAAGCTCGCGGTCGGCTACACGCTCGACGAGCTCAGGAACGACATCACCCGCGAAACCCCGGCCTGCTTCGAGCCTTCGATCGACTACGTCGTCACAAAAATCCCGCGCTTCACATTTGAGAAATTCCCGCAGGCCGACCCGACGCTCACGACCCAGATGAAGAGCGTGGGCGAGGCGATGGCGATCGGGCGGACGTTCAAGGAGTCGCTCCAGAAGGCACTGCGCTCGCTCGAGATCGGGCGGTTCGGGCTCGGAGCGGATGGCAAGGACACCGCCCCCGACCTCGCGACGATCAAACAGAAGCTGCGCATCCCGTGCGCCGAACGGATATTTTTCATCCGATACGCATTCCATGCCGGGCTGTCGGTCGAAGAGATTTTCGACCTCTCGAAAATCGACCGGTGGTTCCTCGAGCACATCCGGCTGATCGTTTCGGAAGAAATGCGGATTGCGAAATGCGAGCCGAGCGGAGCGAGACAGACTGCCGGAGGCAGCCCGATGGGCGAGCTTGCGAGTCAAATGCGAAGCGCGGAGGATTTCCGGCGCGCGAAGAAATTCGGGTTTTCCGACCGTCAGATCGCTCACCTGACCGGCTCGACCGAGCCGGCCGTGCGCGAGGCGCGGAAGGCGGCGGGCGTGGTCCCGACCTACCGGCTGGTGGACACGTGCGCGGCGGAGTTTGAGGCGCACACGCCGTATTACTATTCGACCTACGGCGACGAGGACGAGACCCGGAAGAGCGACCGGAAGAAGGTGCTCATCCTCGGCGGCGGACCGAACCGGATCGGCCAGGGGATCGAGTTCGACTACTGCTGCGTGCATGCCGCGTTCGCGCTCAAGGAGCTCGGATGGGAAACGATCATGGTCAACTCGAACCCCGAGACGGTTTCGACCGACTACGACACGAGCGACAAACTTTATTTCGAGCCGCTGACGCTCGAGGACGTGCTCAACATTTACGAGCGCGAGCGGGCGGATGCGATCATCGTGCAGTTCGGCGGCCAGACCCCGCTCAACCTCGCGGCAGGGCTCGCGGCGAACGGATGCACGATCATCGGCACCCAGCCGCGCAGCATCGAGATGGCCGAGGATCGGAAACATTTTTCGGCGATGCTGGAAAAACTCGGCCTCCGCCAGACCAAGGGCGGCACCGCCACGAACGAGGAGGAGGCCGTCGCCGTCGCCGCCCGGATCGGCTATCCGGTGCTCGTACGTCCGTCGTTTGTCCTCGGCGGCCGCGCGATGGAGATCGTCCACGACGAGCCCGACCTGCGCCGCTACATCCGGACCGCAGTCGAGGCGAGCCCGGAGCGTCCTGTGCTGGTGGACCGGTTCCTCGAAGATGCGACCGAGGTGGATGTTGATTGCATCGCCGACGCCGAGACCTGCGTGATCGGCGGCGTCATGGAACACATCGAACAGGCCGGGATCCACTCGGGCGACAGCGCCTGCGTGATCCCCAGCTTTTCTCTTGCACCGGAAACCCTCGCCACGATCAAGCACGCCACGAAGGCGATGGCGCGGGAACTGGAAGTCCGCGGGCTCATGAACGTCCAATTCGCGGTCAAGGACGGCCAGGTTTACATCCTTGAGGTCAACCCACGCGCCTCGCGCACCGTGCCGTTTGTCAGCAAGGCGATCGGGGTTCCCCTCGCCAAGATGGCGGCGAAAATCATGGCGGGCAAAACCCTGCGCGAACTCGGGGTGACGGAGGAAATCATCCCCCCGCACTACTCGGTCAAGGAGGCGGTCTTCCCGTTCGTGAAATTCCCCGGTGTGGACATCATCCTCGGCCCGGAAATGCGCTCGACCGGCGAGGTCATGGGGATTGACACCGACCTCGGGATCGCCTACGCGAAAAGCCAGATGTCCGCCCAGCCGCCGCTGCCAACAAAAGGGCGCGTCTTTGTCAGCGTGAAGGACTCCGACAAGTCGGCCGCCGTCGAGGTCGCGCGGGAATTTGTCGACCTTGGGTTCACCGTCCACGCGACGTCTGGAACCGCCGCAGTGCTCGCCAAAGCCGGCGTGCCGGTCACCACGCTCCTCAAGATCCAGGAGGGACGGCCAAACGTCCTCGACCGGATCAAGAACGGCGACATCCACTTCATCCTCAACACGCCGAGCGGACGCCAGCCGCGGCAGGATGAGGTCGCGATCCGCAGCGCGGCGGTGGCCGCTCGGGTCGCCACGATGACGACCCTGCGTGGCGCGCGCGCCAGCGTCGCCGCAATCCGCGCAATCCAGCAGGCCGGCTACTCGGTCAAGAGCCTCCAGGAATACCACCAGCCATCCTGACCTCGAAGGAAGCGAGGTAAGCCGGCCCCTTTCACCTCAGGATGTCTGGAAGATCCGCTCAGGCGGGATCTTGGAGAAGGATTCCGGCCGCTTGGTGGACGTCCTTGTCCCCGCGGCCAGAGAGGTTCGCGATGAGGATTTTTCCGGCATCGAGCGCGGGGGCGATCTTGATGACATGGGCGATCGCGTGGGCGGATTCGAGCGCGGGGATAATCCCCTCAAGTTCGGAGAGCGCGCGGAATGCGGCGAGTGCCTCGTCGTCGGTCGCGAAGTCGTAGGTGATCCGTCCAAGGTCGCGGTAGTGGCTGTGCTCCGGCCCGATCGCCGCGTAGTCGAGCCCGGCCGACACCGAGTGGGTCAGCTCGATCTGCCCGTCGGCATCGGCCAGCAGCCATGTCTTCGTCCCCTGGAGCACCCCCAGCCGACCGCCCTGAAACCTCGCCGCATGGCGTCCGCGCTCGATCCCCGCGCCGCCGGCCTCGACCCCGGTGAGCGCGACCGATTCGTCATTGAGGAACGCATGGAAAAACCCGATCGCATTGCTGCCGCCGCCGACGCAGGCGACAAGCTGGTCGGGGAGCCGGCCCTCGCGCTCGAGGATCTGTCGCCGGGTTTCCTCGCCGATGACCCGGTGGAAATCCCGCACGATCATGGGATACGGATGCGAGCCGAGCGCGCTGCCGAGAATGTAGTGGGTCGTGCGGACATTGGTCACCCAGTCGCGCATCGCCTCGTTGATCGCCTCCTTGAGCGTCGCCTGCCCGGCGGTTACCGCGACCACCTTTGCGCCGAGGAATCGCATGCGCGCGACGTTCAGCGCCTGCCGCTCCATGTCCACCGCCCCCATGTAAATCACGCACTCGCATCCGAACCGCGCCGCCGCCGCCGCCGTCGCCACCCCGTGCTGCCCGGCGCCGGTCTCAGCGATGATCCGGCTCTTGCCCATCCGCCGCGCCAGCAGAATCTGCCCGATCGCATTGTTGATCTTGTGTGCGCCCGTGTGCAGCAGGTCCTCGCGCTTCAAATAGATTTTCGCCCCCCCGAGTCGCCCGGTCAGCCGCTCCGCAAAATAGAGCGGGGTCGGCCGCCCACAATAATCCCTCAGCAGGCCGGCCAGCTCGCGCTGGAATTCCGGGTCTGCGGACGCCATTTTATACTCCGCCTCCAGATCCCGCAGCGCGGTCATCAGCGTCTCCGGCACAAACATTCCGCCATACGGACCAAAATGCCCGGACGCGTCCGGCAACGCTGCTGGGTCTGGAAACATCATCGCGGCATCGTATCAGGAATTCCCCCATCGACAAGCGCGATCCCTACCGGGGCCTTAGTCGCCGCGCAGAAATAACATGATACAATCTGCTGGTTCCTTTTCCGCCAT
>DYRS01000264.1 GCA_020718585.1 Chthoniobacter flavus | reverse complement strand
ATCCCGTATACCTCTCGCCATGGACCTGGGAGCCGCTGACGGTTCGGCGTTTCTTCGATCAGTGACGGTTCGCCCGTGCGGGCGACAGGAACTGCGGAGGTTCCGGGAGCTACTTGGAGAGCACCACTACCTGGGCTACCGGGGTGTTGTCGGGGAGTCGGTGGCGCATGTTGCCGAGGCGGGGGGACAGTGGTTGGCGCTGCTTCTGTGGGCGGCGGCGGCTTTCAAGTGCGCGGCACGGGACTCGTGGATCGGGTGGCATCCGGCGGTGCAGTGGCAGAGGCTCCATCTCGTGGCCAACAACGTGCGGTTTCTGGTGCTGCCGGTGGTGGCCGTGCCAAACCTGGCGTCCCGCGTGCTTGGGCTTTCAGTGCGACGGCTTTCGAGGGACTGGCAGCTGACCTGGGGCCATCCGATCCTGGCGGTGGAGACCTTCGTCGACCCAGCCCGGTACAGGGGGAGCTGCTATCGAGGGGCAGGGTGGGACGAGGTTGGGTTGACCCGAGGCTTTGCTCGATGTTCCGGGGGTTGGAAACGACACGGTAATCCGAAGCTGATCTTCGTACGGGACGTGAGTCGTGGCGCACGCCGGCTGTTGAGCGACCCGATTCCGTCACAGCGTCTCGGGCAGGGGGTCGCGAAGATGAAGTTGGTCGACAATGAGCTGGCGTCGCTGCAGCAGGTCTTGCGCCAGATACCCGATCCACGCAAGCGGCGAGGGATCCGGCACAGCAAGACGAGCCTGCTGGCGATCAGCGTCGCGGCGGTGGTATCCGGGGCTCGGTCGCTGGAGGCGATCGCGCAATGGGCGAGGGAGTGCACCCAGCGCGAGAAGGGCCGGCTTTTCTTCCGATGGGATTCTCGGACGAAACGTTACGAGGCTCCGAGCGAGCCGACGCTACGCCGGTTTCTTCAGAGCGTGGACGCGGAGACCGTGGACAAGCACGTCTCCGGATGGCTTGCGCGCCTAAGGCGGGATCGAGACGAGCCGATCGCCATCGACGGCAAGGCGCTGCGCGGAGCACGCCGTGAGGATGGCACGGTTGTCCAGCTCCTTTCCGCGGTCTTGCACTCCTCGGGGATCACCATCGGGCAGAAGGAGATCGCTCGGAAGAGCAACGAGATTCCGGCCGCTGCGGAACTACTGCGGCCGCTCGACCTCGAGGGCCGCTGTGTGACCGCCGACGCTCTGCACACCCAGATTCCGCTGGCCCGGTTCCTCGTTGAGGAGAAGAAGGCGGCCTACTGCTTCACGGTCAAGGGCAACCAACCCACGCTCGAGAGCGACATCAGCCATCTGTTCGACCAGATGGCCCTCCCCCCCTCATCACGAGACGATTGAGAAGGCCCACGGGAGGATCGAGATCCGCCGCATCTGGACGTCAACGGACCTGAATGAGTACCTGGATTTCCCCGGGTGCCGGCAGGTAGCCAGGATCGAACGGATCACGACGATGCTCAAAAGCGGCAGTGCCCGACGGGAGCGAGTCCACATCATCACCAGCCTCGACACGCAGAGGGCTGATCCCGCAACGCTCCTGGCCATCGTCCGCGGTCACTGGTCGATCGAGAACCGAAGCCACTGGGTTCGCGACGTAACCTTCGACGAGGATCGCAGCCAGGTCCGCACCAAGACCGGGCCGCGCGCAATGGCCACGCTCCGAAACATCGCCGTGGCCGTCGCCCGCAAGCTCGAGTTTCCCTCCGTCCCGGCCGCGATCCGTACCTTCGCTCGCCGAACGGCTCTGGTCCTCGACGTCCTGGGCCTCTGAACCCTCTTCGAACGCCCTCCTGCTGCCCGCCAAGGTGCCACATGGAGAAGGTCGGCCAGCGAGCCACCTGGGTGCAGAACTGTCCCACGGCCCCGTTCCTCTGCCCGTTCTCTGCCTCGCGCCCGGCTTCCCCGCCCGCTCCGGGCTTGAACTTCCCCCTTCCATAGCTGCCCCACCCCGGGCACTCATCCCTACACTCGCTGCACCCCTCGACTTTGACGGGGACCTGG
>DYRS01000263.1 GCA_020718585.1 Chthoniobacter flavus | reverse complement strand
GTTGTCAGATCTCCGGTCGTTTCGAGGACTTCTGGGAAGACGCCGCCTGAAAACCCACTTTTATGTCATGCACCCGAGAATTTCAATCGGCTTGCGAACCGGTGGCGGGAGGATTATCAAGGGCGTGTGAACATCTACGCGCGGGCACTCCGGTATTTCAGGCCATTTTTCTGGCCGACGCTGGGCGGCGTGCTGCTGACGCTGGCGGCGATCGGGTTCAACCTTCTGAAGCCGTGGCCGTTCAAGTTCATAGTGGATGGCATTCTCGACACGGCGCGGGGGACGTCGGAGGCGAGGGAGTTTGTGCACCGCTGGTTTGGTGACGGGAACCCAGCGGGTGCGGTCCTCGGGCTTTCGCTCGCGATGGTTGTCATCACGATCCTTGCCGGGCTGGTGAACCTTGCGTCGAATTACCTGTTCATCCGGGTCGGGCTGCGGGCGCTGCTGAAGCTGCGGACCGACCTCTACTCGGCGCTGCAGGCGCTGCCGCTGAAGTTCCACGACGCCCGGCGCAGCGCGGATTCGAGCTTCCGGGTCGCCTACGATTCCCAAAGCATCCAGACGATCTACAACAAGGGGTTCGCCACGATTCTCGCGTCGCTCGTGATGCTGCTGAGTTCGCTTGCGATCATGTTCCGGATGAACTGGCCGCTCACGCTCGCGTCGCTCGCGATCCTGCCGCTCGTTGTCTGGGCGATCCGCCACTACGCCGAACGCGTCCGCAGCCAGTCCACCACGATCCAGGAGAGGGAGAGCGACCTCCTCACTCTCGCGCAGGAGGGGATGAGCCAGATCCGGACGGTCCATGCGTTCGGGCGGGAGGCATTCGAGCTCCGGCAGTTCCGGCGCCGGGCGGCGCAGAGCCTTGAGGCGAACATGCGGCTCAACATGACGTCGGTCTCGAGTGCGCTCGTGGTGGGCACGCTCATGGCACTGGGAACGGCACTCATGTATTGCATCGGATCGCTGCAGGTGCTCGAGCCGACCGCGAAGTTTACGCTCGGCGACCTCCTCGTATTTTCCTCGTATCTGATGATGCTCTACCAGCCGCTCGAGCAGCTCACCTACACGGCCTGGGCACTCGAGGGGGCGACGGCGGGCGCTACGCGGTGCTTCGAGGTGCTCGATCGCGACAACGACGTGCCCGAGGCGCCGGACGCAAAGGTTTTGGAAAAGGTCGAGGGCCGGATTGAGTTTTCCGGCGTCTCGTTCGGATACACCGACGAGCGGGTGATCCTGAAGGACATTAATTTCCGGGTCGAGCCCGGTCAGACGGTGGCATTTGTCGGCGGCACCGGCACCGGGAAGAGCACGCTACTGAGCCTTGTCCCGAGGTTCTACGATCCGGGCGCGGGCGGGGTTTCGCTCGACGGTCACGACCTGCGCGGGATCACAAAAAAAAGCCTGCGCTCGCATATCGGCATGGTCTTGCAGGACACCCTGCTCTTTTCCACGACCGTGCGCGAGAACATCGCCTACGGAAAGCCGGGCGCGACGAACGAGGAGATCGAGGAGGCCGCGCGCCGCGCGCAGGCACACGAATTCATCATGCAGATGCCGCAGGGGTTCGACAGCCCGGTCGGCGAACGGGGCGGACACCTCAGCGTCGGGCAGCGCCAGCGGATCGGCATCGCGAGGGCATTTCTCAAGGACGCGCCGATCCTCCTCCTCGACGAGCCGACCAGCGCGCTCGACCCTACGACCGAGCAGGCGATCATGCTTACGATCGGCGATCTGATGCGCGGCCGCACGACGCTCATCGTCACCCACCGGATCGGAACCGTCCACGCGATCGGCCGGATCATCGTCATCAAGCATGGCCGGGTCGTCGAGGATGGCAGCGGTCCGGATCTCCTCGCGGGCGGCGGCGCCTACGCGACGCTTCACCGCGCCGCGAACGCGCAGTAGGCCGCTGGGGCGGGCTGCCGGCCTCTGAACGCACCGATCAGGCACATACCTTTTCCCTCCTCACGGCGGAGAACGAATCCGGCCCACGGTCCGGGCGCACCCGCTTTGACC
>DYRS01000079.1 GCA_020718585.1 Chthoniobacter flavus | reverse complement strand
AAAACGATGTCCGAAAAAGCCTTCTTGCCGAGCTGATTCAGGCGCAAACATCTGTCTGACTAGATTGGATCAACTGACAGCTTGGCATGGGTACACGAGCCGGCTGCTGCAGGCTGATAGCCCGAGAACGTGAAAACCTAGTGAATGATCGGAAGTCGAGGGTTGTCCATGAAAAACTGCATAAGATGGCAATAATAAATGACTGACCCCTTTTGCTGCGGCAATTCTGGTTGCCGCAGCAGCACTTCACTTCAATGAGGCTGTCATGGATGAAGGCGTCAGCATTTTCCAGCAGACGATGAAATTCGCTGCGCAGGCGGCACTCTTCCGAGGAATGTGCTCAACGACCATGCAGACGAGGCAGCCCGACTGGAAGCCCGGCTGCGGGAACTCGACTCCCGATCAAAATAGTCCGACGGGAAAAATCAGTGGCTGCTGAGGTAGTCAGCCGTGCCGTCCTTGGTTGCCTTCATGGCATCCTTGCCTCGGGACCAGTTCGCCGGGCAGACCTCGCCGTGCTTTTCAAAGTGCTGAAGCGCATCAACCATTCGGATCGCTTCCTCGACGCTGCGGCCGAGCGGGAGGTCATTGACCACCTGGTGGCGGACGATTCCCTCGCGGTCGATGAGGAAGAGCCCGCGGAAGGAGACGCCGTCGGGTGAAAGCACATCGTAGTCGGTTGCGATCGCGCGCTGGATATCGGAGACGATCGGATACTGGACGCCCTCGATGCCCCCCTGTTTTTTCGGTGTGGTCAGCCAGGCGAGGTGGGAAAACTTGCTGTCGATGCTGCATCCGAGGACCTCGACGTTGCGCTTGTGGAAATCGTCGAGGCGGTCCTGGAACGCATGGAGTTCGGTCGGGCAGACGAACGTGAAGTCCAGCGGATAGAAGAAGAGGACGACGTATTTGCTGCCGCGGTAGCTGGAGAGTTCGACTTGTGTGAACTGCCCGAGGTGGACGGCTTCGGCTTTGAAATCAGGTGCTGGTTTTCCGACGAGAACGCTCATGGTGGGTTTTAATGGTGAGTAGCTCAGATACCACCATCCGGGAGATTCGCGAGCAAAAAGTCGCGCAGCACATGCTGCCCAGCAGCAGCCTGTGATCGAGTAGGGATTTATGCCTTCGCCCTCAATCATGCGCAGGAGTCGGTGCGCTGGCATCCCGCGCAAGAACTTCAAGAGCAGGGTCTGCACGATGAAGCTGATGCCAAGAATCCCCTTGGGGATCAACGATGCGGGCACCGGGACGCACACGATCTCGGGCCCGCACTTCCGGGGCTTGATGCTTTACCTTTCCAACCAGCCACTCCTTCCCTTCGAGCGTCTGCGCCAAGTCTGCAAGGCTCTCTTCGGTCAGCCCCTGAGTATGGGAACTCTCACCTCCATCAACGCCCGTGCCAGCGAAGCACTCGCTCCGGTGGAAAGAGCCATCATCCACGCACACCGATATTATCGAGCCATCATTGCCAAGGGGCGAAAGGCCCATCCCCGGCGCAAACTCTTCATGCCGACTCTTCCGGAATCAGGTCAAACGACCTGAATCGTCACGATTTCTTCACATGTACAAATACTAATCGCCCGCGAGGAGCGCGCGGCGGAGCGCGTCGAGGGCGGACTGGGTGGCGAGCTGCTTGAACGTCTCGCGGTCGCGGGCGAAGAGGAATTTCGCGCAGCTTCCGGGTCCGTCCTTGCGGGCGAGGGCGATGAAGATCGTGCCGACCGGCTTTTCGGGGGAACCGCCGCCGGGGCCGGCGACACCGGTGAGGGCGAGCGCAAAATCGGTGCCCGAGCGGGCGAGGCATCCGGCGGCCATCGCGGTGGCGACCTGTTCGCTCACCGCCCCGTGCGCCTCGACGAGCGCCCGGGGAACTCCGAGGTCGGCAATTTTGGCCTCATTCGAATACGTGACATAGCCGCGCGGGAAAACCTCCGAGGCGCCGGGCACATTCGTGATCCGGTGCGCGAGAAGCCCGCCGGTGCAGGATTCGGCGGTCGAGAGCGTGCGGGCGGATTCCCGGAGCCGCGCGACGACCCATTCCTCGAGGTGCTCGCCTTTTGTCGAGACGAGCCGGTCGCCGACGGCTTGGAGGATCGCGGGCTCGACCTCCTCGAGCAGTGCGGGCGGACCGATCAGCCGGAGGTCCACCTCGTTCGGCCGCGCGCAATACCCGACCTCGAGGTCCGGGTGGCGGGTGAGGCCGATCCCGACCATTTCCTCGACCGCGCTCTCCCCAAGACCGACGATCCGATAGACCCGGCACTCGCGGTCGGGGATGCCTCCGCACAGCGCGCGAAGGACCGGGAGCACGAAGTCGGCAAACATCGGGCGAAGCTCGCGCGGCGGACCGGGCAGCAAAAAGATGTGCGGCGGTCCGCCCGCCCGCGAGAGGTAGAGCCCGGGCGCGGTGCCGTGGTCGTTTGGCAGAACCGTCGCCCCCTCGGGAACCATCGTCTGGCGGAGCATCCGCTCGCGCATCGCAAACCCGCGCGCCGCCAGCATCGCCTCGATTTTCCGGCGGATCGCGTCGTCCGGCAAAAGCGGAAGTCCGAGGAGCCCGGCGACCGCCTCGCGGGTGATGTCGTCGGTCGTCGGGCCGAGCCCGCCGGTGACAAGGACGATCTCCGCGCGGCCGATTGCCTCCGCAAGTGCCTCCCGGATCGCCTCGCCGTCGGGCACGGTCGTCTGTCGGGAAATCCTCAGGCCGAGCGGAAAAAGCTGCTTCCCGAACCACCCGACGTGCGTGTTGACGACCTCGCCGAGCAGGAGTTCGGTGCCGGTGTTCAGGACCTCGACGGTCATTCGGTGCAGCACTTCAGCGAACCCATCCACCGGCGGACGCGCTCGAGTTTTTCCGAATCGCCGTGGAGATCGTAGAGATAAACCAGATTGGCGAGGACCCGGAGCAGGATCTGCCGGGAGGTGGCGGCGACGAGGTGGCTGTCCTTGAGCTCGAGCCCCTGCCGGGCCAGGATCCCCTCGACATCGCCCCGCGTCAAAAGCCTGCCCCGGTGGAACGGGTCGAAATAGATCTCCCCGTGGCGCGCGATAAAATGCCCCGGCAGGTTGATCCCCTCGATCTTCATCGCCGCCCGCGAGCCGACCATCATATAGAGCAGGGTGAGAGTAATTGGGATGCCCGCCCGGCTTTCGATCACGCGCGGGAGCAGCGAGTTGCGCTCGCAGTAGTAATTGGCCTCGTTGCCTCGGAATCCGAGCTCGCCCGAGAGAAATTCCGCGAGAATGACCACTCGCTCGCGGTTGCTCACCGCGCCTGAAATCTTCATGAGAAACTGGCGTCCCCAGTTGTTGAGCCGATGCTCGTGGGGGAGAATGCATATGCCGGGTTCGGTTGCACGGGCGAGCGTCCAGCACGCCTGCTCAAGATCAATGCCATCGCCAAAAAAATGGCACAGCAGCGAGAATTCCTCCTCGGCCGAGCGTCCGCTGATCGTAGTGAGCACCTCGCGGGCGTGGCGCGAAACGCATGCGTCGTCAACCCGCGCCAGCTCCTCCAGATCGGGGATTTTTTCCTCGCCGCCAGCGGCGAGCTGCTCCTTGACGAGCCTGACTGTTTCCGGGTCGTTGTCGCGGAGCAGCCGGATCAGCGCCTGTTTTTGGTCTAACATGTCGGGTCAATAAAGCCCGAATCCGCCCGCTTGCAAGCGATCTTCCCAAAATCCCCACGGCTCGGACGCGCGAATGCCGGATTGATTTTTCCGGCCTGCCGGGGGATTCTCTGCACATGGCAGCTTCGGACGTTTCCACCCGGTTCGAGGATCTGGTTGATATCCCGGCACTCGGGGAACTCCTGGCACAGTTCACCGCGACGACCGGCCTGGCCGTCCGCCTCGTCTCCCTGCGGTCCGGCCAAATTCTCTTTGCCACCGGAGGGGGAAACCTCTGCACAAAATTCCACCGGGTCTGCGAGGGGTCGGCGGAAAACTGTCGGCGGGCGCGCGAGGAAGTTCACTCACGGATTCTTGCTGGCGAGCGCGAGGTCGTGGTCCGGTGCGGGAACGGGCTCGTTGAGGGCGCGGTGCCCGTGGAGATCGAGGGCGTGTCCCCGACGATGATCGAGACCGGTCAGGTGATGATGAGTCCGCCAGAACGGGAGGTGTTTCGCAAGCAGGCGGAAAAATTCGGATACGATCTCGACGCCTACCTTCGTTGTGTCGCGGAGGTTCCCGTGGTGGCGGAGGCGCAATTTCGGACTGCGCTCGGGTTTCTGGCTTCGCTTGCGGGCACGGTTGCGCGCTCGGCGGCCGCGATCCGCAGCCTGCGGGCATCGGAGTCGGCCGTGATGCTCGCCGAGGAGAGGTTCCGGCAGATCATGCGGAATATCGCGGGGCTTGTTTATCGGTGCGAGGTGCGCGCGCCGTGGCGGGCGGATTTTGTGAGCCCCGGCGCGCTGGAACTGACCGGCTATTCCGCCGAAGAGCTTGTGGATCCCGGCGGCCCGGCACTCGAGGATCTCATCCACCCCGACGACCGCGCGCGGGTGGAAATCGAGGTGGCCAAGTGCGTGGAGGCGGACAGGCTCTACGACATCGAACGCCGGCTCGTCCATCGCGACGGCCGTGTGTTGTGGGTCCACGAGCGCGGGCGGGTGGTGCGCGACGAAGCCGGCGGGCCGGCGTACCTCTACGGCGTCTATCTCGACATTTCGCGGATCATGAAGCTCAAGGATGAGCTGCGCGCGAACATTGCACGATTCGAGCGCGAGGCGCGGTTTCGCAAAGCACTGCTCGACTCGATCCCCGTCGCTGTTTTTTACAAGGATGCGGAGCTCCGCTACCTCGGCTGCAATCCGGCATTCACCGAGCAGACCGGCTCGTCCGAGGAGGAAATCGTCGGAAAAACCAGCTTTCAGGTTTGCCCCGAGAATTTGGCGTCGCAATACCGGAACCGCGACCGCGAGCTCCTCGACCACGGAGGTACGCAGATCTACGAGGGGGTTATCCGTGCGCGCGACGGTTCGACCCGGAGCGTTGTCTTCAACAAGAGCGTGTTCACCGACGAGAGCGGGGCGACGGCGGGGATTGTCGGCAGCTTCACCGACATTACCGACCACATGCTGAAGGAGAGGGAGCTCCAGAAAGCGAAGGCGACGGCGGAGAACGCCAGCATCGAAAAATCCTCGTTCCTCTCGGCGATGAGCCATGAGATCCGCACCTCGCTCAACGGGGTCGTCGGGTTCTCGACCCTCCTTCTTGACTCCCCGCTCGAGCAGGAGCAGCGTGACTTTGCCGAGGCCGTCCGCAACAGCGCGGAGGGGCTCCTAGCGATCACCAACGACATCCTCGACTTCTCAAAAATCGAGGCCGGAAAAGTCGAGCTCGAGGACGCGCCTTTCGATGTCCGGGAGGCGGCCGCCGCGTGCTTCGACCTCGTGAGCGCGCAGGCGAACCTTAAGAATCTCGACCTCTGCTCGTTTGTCGGCGACAACGTGCCGACTCGGATTTTTGGCGACGCGACCCGGTTTCGGCAGATCCTGACCAACCTGCTCGGCAACGCTGTGAAGTTTGCCGAGCGTGGGAAGGTTGCCGTCGAGGTGGACGTGTCGGGGACCGGTCGGCAGAGCCTGCTGCTCAGGGTCAGCGACACCGGCATCGGGATGTCGCCCTCACAGCAGAGCCGGCTGTTCCAGACGTTCACGCAGGCCGACGTCTCGACCTCCCGCCAATTCGGTGGCACCGGCCTTGGGCTGGCAATCAGCAAGCACCTCGCGGAGCTGATGGGAGGCAGGATCACGGTCATGAGCGCGCCGGGCCGGGGCAGCACGTTCACTGTTGACATTCCGCTGCGCCCGTGCCCGAACGATCCGGGGGACACGCCGGGGCTTCCGGTCAAGTCGCTGTCCGAACACGGTGCGGGCGGCCCGGTGCGGCAGCCGGCATCGCACCTGCCGTACGACATGGGGAAAACCCGGCCGATGAGGATCCTGGTCGCGGAAGACATCCCATCGAACCAGGCTGTCGTCGTCATGGCGCTAAAAAAGCTTGGCTACCTGCCCGACCTCGCCTGCTCGGGCGAGGAGGCTCTGGCGGCCCAGCGGAAATTCGGATACGACGTGATCCTGATGGACATCAAGATGCCAGAGATGGACGGCATCAATGCGACGCGGGCGATCCGGCTCGGGCTTCCAGCGGATGCGCAGCCATATATCATCGCGCTGACCGCGCAGGCGCTGCCGGAGGATCGCGAGCACTGCATGCGGGCCGGCATGAACGACTACCTTGCGAAGCCGTTTCGGATCCCGGCACTCGTCGCCGCGCTTGAGCATGCGTGGGAGAACCGTCGCGTCGGAATTGCGGGTTGAGGCGGGCGGGAGGATTGGGCAGGATGACGGAATGATTTCGATCAGGGAGGATGGCGGGGGAGCCGGGGCGTCGGCGTTCGAGCGCGAGGTCCATGCGATGTTTTCGGAGACCGGCAGGCTCTCGCAGGGCGCAGAGTTCGAGTATCGCCGCGAGCAGCAGGACATGGCTTGCGCGGTCGCCCGCGCGCTCGAGCGCGGCGGGCAGATCGTGATCGAGGCCGGCACTGGAGTCGGCAAGTCGCTCGCCTACCTCGTTCCAGCCGCGCTGCACGGGTTTCGCACGAAGCGGAAGGCGGTCATTTCCACGCACACGATCGCGCTCCAGGAGCAGCTCATCCACAAGGACATCCCGCTCGTGCAGCAGCTCGTCGAGGAGGATTTTGAGGCGGTGCTCATGAAGGGCCGCCAGAACTACCTCTGCGCGACACGGCTCGCGCGGGCGTCCCACCAGTCGGGCGACCTGTTCACGACCGAGCAGAAATCCGAGCTCGACAGGATCCGGGAATGGAGCCTCGCGACGAAGGATGGCTCGCTGAGCGACTTCCTGGAGCAGCCGGATCCGGCGGTCTGGGAGGAGGTGCGCAGTGAGCAGCACCTCTGCACGCCGAAGACGTGCGGCCCGCAGTCGGGCTGCCACTACCAGGCGCTGCGGCGGCGGATCGCCGGCGCGCACATGATCGTGCTCAACCACGCGCTCTTCTTCACGCTGCTCGGCGCGGTCGAGGACGCGGAGAACCGCACCGCCGGGCTTCTCTTCGCAAATGACTTTGTGATCTTTGACGAGGCGCACACGATCGAGGAGGTCGCCTCCCGGCATATCGGGCTCGAAGTCTCGCAGTTCGGGCTGCGCCGCGCGGTCCAGCGGCTCTATAATCCCCGCACGAAAAAGGGGCTTTTTCAGATGACAAAAAATGGCCCGGCCTGCAAGGCGGTCGCCGACATCCTGCCGGTGGCGGACGGGTTTTTTCAGAGCGTGGCCGCGAAGTGCGCGTTCAAGCGCGGCCGCGAGTTCCGGGTCCGCGAGGCCGGGCTGGCCGATGGCGGGGAGGTTTGTTCGAGCCTTGCGAAGCTCGGCGAGCTGATCTCAAGCGAGGCGTCGCGCTGCAAGGATGAGATCGGCGCGGCCGAGCTGCAGGACACCGCAGGCAAGCTGCGCGCGGCGCGCGCGGCGATCACCGACTTCCTCGCGATCGAGCAGCCGGACCATGTTTACTGGGTCGAACAGAGCGGAAGAAAGGAGCAGTTCTGCACGCTGCGCACCGCGCCGGTTGATCTCGCCGACGCCCTCCGCCGCCTTCTCTTCCGCGAGGGCGCGTGCGCGGTCCTCACCAGCGCGACGCTCTCGACCGGCTCGCCCGGGCTCACGTATTTCCGAGAGCGGGTCGGGGCGGACGACGTGCCCGCGCTCCAGATCGGAAGCCCGTTCGACTACGAAAAGCAGATGGCGCTCCACCTCGTGCGCCAGATGCCCGAACCTAAGGATCCGGCCTACGAAAAATCGCTCGGCAAGTGGATCGCGCATTTCACCGATTTGAGCCGTGCGCGGGCGTTCGTGCTTTTCACGAGCTACCAGACGATGCGCGCGGTCGCGGAGTCCATGGGGCCGCATTTTGAGAAAAAGGGCTGGCCGCTCCTCGTGCAGGGTGCCGGGATGCCACCGCAGCGGATGCTTCGCGAGTTCCGCGAAAGCCCGCACGGGATCCTCTTCGGTGTCTCGAGCTTCTGGACCGGAGTGGACGTCCCCGGCGACGCGCTCTCAAGCGTCATCATCACCCGCCTCCCGTTTGCCACGCCCGACCACCCGCTCACCGAGGCACGCCTCGAGGCGATCGAGGCCGCCGGCGGACGAGCGTTCGACAGCTACTCGCTGCCCGAGGCGATCCTGCGCCTCCGACAGGGGATCGGTCGGCTGATCCGCAGCAAGACCGACACCGGGACGATCGTGATCCTCGACAGCCGGATCGTCGGCAAGCCGTATGGCAAGGCGTTCCTGCGCGCGATGCCAAAGTGCCCGATCGAGATCCACTGACCGCACGGAATTCCCGCTGGTGATCGCAGGCGGTTCATGGCACGATGCGCACGCATGGCGAACCATTTCGTGCTGGGCAATGGCGGGCTGCTGATCAATTTCAACGGTCACGCGAACATCACCGATCTTTACTTCCCGTATGTTGGACACAAGAACCACGTCGGCGGGCATCTCTGCGGGATGGCCGTGCTCACCCCGCACGAAACGCTCTGGCTGGGCGACGGATGGGAATCGTCTGGAAAAATGCTTGCCGGGAGCCTGGTCGCGCGGCTGAAGTTCCGCCACCACGCGACCGGGCTCGTGCTCAACCTTGACCAGGCGGTCCACCATGCGTCGAACTCCCTCCTCGTCTCGGTCGAGATCGAAAACCCCCGGCTCGACGACAGCAGGTTCGCTCTCGCTTTTTACCACAACTTCACGATCAACGAAAACGTGATCGGCGACACCGCCGCCTACCTCCCGGATCCCGGAGCGCTTGTCCACTACAAGGAGGATGTCTATCTGCTCGCCGGTGCCCGAAGCGAAAAGGGAAAATCATTTTCGCGGTGGGACATCGGGCGGCGCGACGGCAGCGCGCCCACCGGGTGGGAATCCATCAACCGCCGGCATTTCGCGAACACGGCGATCCGGCAGGGGAATGTGGACAGCGTGCTCGTGCTCGATCTCGAATGCCCGCGCGGCGGCACCGCCTCCGGCGACTACTGGCTGATCGCCGGGCAGACGCTCGACGGGGTGACGCGGGCGGCGCGCGAGATGGCGGCTGCCGATCTCCCGCTCCTCCTCGAGCAGACGCATCTCTACTGGCAGGAGTGGAGCAACCACAGCGGGAAGCCGTCGGCCGATGTTCCGTCCGCGTGGGCCGAGGCCTACAACCAGAGCCTGCTCGTCGTGCGCTCGCAGTGCGACAACCGCGGAGGAATCGTCGCGGCCAACGACACGTCGGTCCTCCGCTTCAACGGCGACCACTACAGCTACGTGTGGCCGCGCGACGCGGCACTCGTCGCGCGGATCTTCCTCCACCAGGGGCTGCACGACGTGGCGGCGCGGTTCCTTTCGTTCTGCGAGACGATCACCGACCCAAACGGCGTGATCCTCCACAAGTTCCGCGCGAACGGCACGCTCGGGTCGAGCTGGCACGGATGGCTCCACGACGGAAAGCCGGCACTGCCGATCCAGGAGGATGAAATTGCGCTGCCGGTGCTCCTGCTGGCGGACTATTTTTCGCATGCGCGCAACATCGAATTTGCGAGGAACTGCTACATCGGGTGGGGTCGCCGGTGCCTGCGGTTTCTGTGCGACTACGTGGACCCGACGACCGGGCTGCCCCTCCCGTCGCACGACCTCTGGGAGGAACGCTACGGGGTCCACTGCTTCACCGCGGCCTCGGTCTGGGCCGCGCTCGCGCAGGCCGGTCGGATGGCCCAGCGGCTTGGGTTCATTGACGACGCCGAACGGTGCTTCGATGTTTCCGCACGGATGCGCGACGCGTTTCTCGAACGTTTTTGGGACGAGGGGACCGGGATGTTTGCGCGCTGCCTGCGCACCGACGGCACGCGCG
>DYRS01000262.1 GCA_020718585.1 Chthoniobacter flavus | reverse complement strand
ATGAAGGAACATACCCGATGATCAGCGAACGGTTTGGAGAAATGCTGGGGGAACAGGTGCTGCCGGTGGAGCGCTGGCATCCTTATCCGACGGCGGTCGAACGGGACGGGTGGGACGGGCTGCCGAACTCCATCCGCGCCGCGCTGGTGACGGAGGGGGAAGGCTGTCTGGGCTATGCCTGGCCGTTTCTGCCCGCCACCGGCATCATGGAGTTCGCGCGCAGCGGGGACCGGTTGCGCTTCGAGAATCTCTATATTCGGCGGCGCACCGCGCTCACCGCGCTCGTGCTGGCCGAGTGCGCCGAGGGCAAGGGCCGGTTCCTCGACGAGATCGTGAACGGACTATGGGGGATCTGCGAGGAGACCTCCTGGTCCCTTCCTGCGCACCTGAATTCGCCGACGCGCAGCGGGGGGTTGCCCGATCCGGCGCAGCCGGTCGTGGACCTGTTCGCCGCCGAAACGGCTGCCCTCCTCGCGTGGACGTCCTATCTTCTCGGGCGGCGGTTGGATGGCGTCTCGGACCTGATCGTGCCGCGGCTGCTCGCGGCGGTTGACGAGCGCATCCTGGCACCGGCCCTCGCGAGAAACGATTTCTTCTGGCAGGGGTATGGTCAGAAACGCCCCAATAACTGGAACCCGTGGGTCATCTCGAACTGGCTCGCGTGCATTCTGTTGGTCGAACGCGACGGCGCACGGCGGACCGCCGCGCTGCGCAAAGCCGTGCAGTGTCTCGACCTCTTTATCAACCCACATCCCGCGGACGGCGGCTGCGATGAAGGGCCGATGTACTGGGGGCACGCGGGGGCCTCGCTCTTCGACTGCCTCGAACTCCTGCGCAGCGCGTCGGGCGGCGTGATCGACCTGTATGACCAGCCGCTGATCGGCGAGATTGGGACGTATCCGCTCCGGGTCCATATCGCGGGATCGTGGTTCGTCAATTTCGCGGACGCTCTGCCGCTCTCCCGACCGCCCTCCCATGCCGTGGCCGGCTACGGCCGCCGGACCGGACGCCCTGAACTGGAGAGCTTCGGTGCGTGGCTCGCGCAGCGTCCGGCCATCGGCGGGACGCGGGCAATGGACAACCTGGCCCGCTCGCTTTACGCGCTTTTTGACACCGGGGCCAACGCCCCGAAGGCGTCAACGCCCCCCCTGTTGCGCGATGCGTGGCTGCCGGTGATCGAGGTGATGACCGCGCGCGACCGGGCCGGCGACAGCGGCGGCTTCTTCGTCGCGGCCAAGGGCGGGCACAACGACGAGAGCCACAACCACAACGACGTGGGCGCGTTCGTTGTCTTCCGCGACGGGAATCCGCTGCTCGTGGATGCCGGCGTGGGCGAATACCGGCGCCAGACTTTTTCGCGGGAACGTTACACGATCTGGACGATGCAATCGGCGTATCACAACGGGCTGCCCTCTTTCGACGGCGTTCAGCAACAAGCGGGAGAGGAATTTTCCTCCCGCGATGTTCGATACGCGGCGGACGACGAGCGGGCGGAATTGAGCCTGGACATCGCCGCGGCCTACCCGGCGGCGGCAGGCGTGACACGCTGGCGGCGTTGCGTCCGCCTCGAACGCGGGCAGCGCGTCGTCGTCGAGGATGCTTACGAACTGGCGCAGTCGCCCAAACAGATCGAGTTTTGCCTGCTGACCCCGTCCGACGTGACGCTTCGCGAGAACGGCGTGGTCGAGCTGGTCGGCCGCGAGCTGTCGGACGGCCGCCCATCGGCGGCGGGGGAAATCCGGATCGCTGCGCCGGGCCTGGCACTGACCGTCGAGCGCATCCCGATCGACGACGTCCACATGAGCCCGGCCTGGGGGGATCATCTCAACCGGATCCTCGTGCGGCTCACCGCGCCGCCTTTCGCCGGGACAGTGCGCCTCACCATCACCTGACGAGCGCGGTGGTGCCTGCCGAACGCCATGGTCGCGCTGAAATTGCAGGAGGAGAGGCCGGTGTGGTGCGATGTCCCGGGGTGCTACGAGTTCATGCCCAAGGGGCTCGGCTGTTGCCTGCGCCGATTTTTCATCCG
>DYRS01000261.1 GCA_020718585.1 Chthoniobacter flavus | reverse complement strand
GGCGAGGCACTCGTCCGGATCGATCTCCGCCCGCAATCCGCCTGTGAAGAATTCGTGGCACCGAAGCTGCGGATCCAAAAGCAGCGGCAGGTTCGAGTCCTCGACATCGCAATCCACATAGGTCACCGTCCGGTTGTGGCGGACAATCGTCGCCGCCAAGTTTGTGGAAATTGTTGTCTGTCCCCCCTTTTCCGACAGGCAATCGCAAGCTTCATCGGGGGGCTTCATCGGAGGGCTTGTCAGGAATTGTGGCACCCCTGCTTTTCCGGAGACATCGGCTGGAGCTTGCCGGATAAAAAGGCCTCGATGGCCTGCTCCGCCGAGCCCCCCTCAAGGGAATACACGGCGATCCCGGCTGCCTGGAGGGTGCTCCATGCCTTCGGTCCGACATGGCCGGTGAGAACGCCCTTAACGCCCTCCCTCGCCATCATCTGGGCGGCTTGTGTTCCGGCTCCCTGAACGGCGTTGATCCCCTCCGCATTGTCCAGGACCCTCTGTTCTCCAGTTTCGGTATCCACAATCCGAAAAAATTGGGCGCGTCCGAAGCGGGGATCGACCGGCGCGGCCGCATCGGAACTCCGAACGGAAATCGCAAGTTTCATCGCGCCTCCCGGGAATCGCGATCCTCCCGGAGCGCGGATTTTGTCGCGGCCATCGTGCCTGCCCCCTCAGAAGAGTGTTTGGCGGCGACCAAAAAAATGACAGCGAAGAAAAGCGGTCGAGTCGTCATGTTTCAAGCATATGCTCATAACTTGGCGTCGCAAGGGGAATTTTGTGAAGGGCCTGAATCAGCGGGCGTCCGATTCAATACTCGATCCCTTCGCGGGCGGAGACACCGGAATCGAAGGGGTGTTTGACACACGACATGTCGGTCACGAGATCGGCGAGTTCGATCAATTCGGGGGCGGCGCGGCGGCCGGTGAGGAGGAGTTCCGCCTGGTGGCGGTGACGGGAGATGAAGTCCGACACCTCCTCCAATCCCACGAGACCGAACCACTGGGCGATGAGGATTTCATCCAGAACAAGGAGAAAGTAGCGCCCGCTTGCCACCATGCGCTCGCAGGTTTCGAGTCCCTCGCGCGTGCGTTGAATGTGGAATTCGGAGACGTCCTCCCGGTGGATGCAGGTGTCCCATCCGAACTGGGCGACCTCGATATTCGGGATGGCGGAAACCGCTTGCAACTCACCATACGGACGGCCCTTCATAAACTGGGCGATGAAGACACGCTGGCCGTGCCCGGCGACTCGCAGCGCAAGCCCGAACGCGGCTGTTGTCTTCCCCTTGCCGTCGCCTGTGTAAAGTTGGACGGCCACGAGGTGTCCTTCAGACCAATTGTTCGGCTCCGGAAAAGACGGCTTCGACGTGAAGGACCGCCGCCGAGTGGCCGGGGTATTTCTCCGATTTCATAAATTTAGAACTGGCCGGTCTTCAGCATGACGAGGGTGCAGCCTTCGACGCATTCGATTCCCGAGCGGCTCAGCGTTTCGATGACCACGGCATTCTCCGTGCCGGGGTTGAAGATCACGCGGCGCGGCCCGAGTCGAACGACCTCTTCCAACCAGAGGTGGCAGGTGTTTCGCGCCGACATAGAGCGTCAGGGTGTGAATCTCGTGCCGGATATCAGCGAGGTGTTTTGCCGCATGCAGCCCTTCGATCTCGGGCAACGCGGGATGAACCGGCACGACTTGGAATCCCATCTCTTTGAGCAGAACAATCGCCCTGTTCGAGTAGCGTTCAGGGTTCGGGTTGGCTCCGAGGACCGCAACGGCGCGGAACGCTTCGGCCGTGTTTGATGCCGGCGCAGACATCGCGTTCCCTCATGGGAGGATCCCGCCTCCCGGCAGGCTCGCATCCAGCCACGCGCGCAGATCCCGCTCGCCCATCGCCCCGATGGACTCCGCGATCACTTTCCCGTCGTGAAAAAGCTTGATCGCCGGAATCCCGGTAATTCCGAATCGCCCGGTGATCTGCGGGAGTTCCTCAACATTGAGTTTTGCCAATTCCCAGCGTCCGCCCGCCTCCGACGCAACTT
>DYRS01000078.1 GCA_020718585.1 Chthoniobacter flavus | reverse complement strand
CTTCCGCGCCATCCTCGCCGATTGAACCCTCACGGGGTTCACCGAATATTTACGAGAAATGTTTTCATGCGCCGTTAAAAAGAAAGTGCGTATAGGACGAACGGTGCCAACCATCGATTCCTCGACTTTGCATTCATTCGCCTCGGGCAGGTGCAATCTGCACAAGCGCCATTTCAAATAAAAATCCACTGGTCCAGCTTCGCCTCGACCATTGGCATGGAAACGCTCTCCAGGCAGAGGAACCGCAGTTGCTCGCACCGGTCCACGCATGGTCGGAGCGGGCAGCCGCCGCCTGCGACGCAGAGGTGCGCGTTCCCGTGAGGCGCGAACCATGCGGGATCCCCGGACCCGAAAATCGTCACGACCGGCACCCCGACGGCAGCCGCCATGTGGGCCGCAAACGAGTCGTTGCTCAGCACCCCGTCGGTCGCGGCAAGCAGCCCGGCAAGCGAGAGGGGATCCGGGGAATCGAAAACCCGCTGGCTGGCGGCACTCGGCTCGGGACAAGCCTCGCCGGGCGCGCGCACGATCGCGACGGCAACCCGCCTGGACGGAAACCATCCGGCCAGCAGCGCCTCGAAATTTTCCAGCGGCCAGCGTTTGCTGGGCAGGCGGGCGCCGGCGTGCATTGCGGCAACCCGCATCCCGGCGGCGCGGCTGGCCGCGACAAAATCAAGGAACTCCGCCGGCGGGGCGGGGACAGGCAGCCAGGGAAACGAAAAATCCGTCTCCCAGCCAAGCGCGCGCGTGATCGCCGTCCATTTCTCACCGTGCGTCCGCCCGACTGGCGGCCGGTCAAGCGGGTGGGTGAGCAGCGGTCCGGCAAGCGAGAGCAGGCACTCCGCAATCCGGCCGACAGCAAGCCGCCGCCGCCGCCACGGCCTCGCGATGCCGTAGAAATTCTCCTCCGTCAACCGGAAGCCGACGCGGGTTTCCGCACCTGATCGCCGCATCGCCCACTGCGCGCGGGTGTCCGGCCAGGCACACACGGCGGCGTCCCCCGCCCCCAGCCTGGGAAGCGCGCGCATGACATCCCGCCAGCTCCCGCAGGCTCCGACCCGCACCCCCGGTGCCGCCGCCGACAGAAATCCCGCGACCCCCGGCGTGCAGAGCACGGTGACCTCGCGCCGCCGCGACGCCGCGCGCAAAAATGGCAGAGCCATCACCGCGTCGCCCAAATGGTGGGTTTCAATGACCAGGACGCGGGGCCGGCTGCCCGGCGGATCGGAGGAATGCGGCATCGTAGGGAAAATGTTGATCGCTCGCCCGAAGCTCCCCGATCCCCGGATTTATTCCAGAAAAACATTGCGTTTTCTTTTGCGGGTTTTCTTCGCCCGCCGGTGATCATGATATCTCTCGTTGACTCGCGCGGATTTGCTGAAAAACTTTCCCAACGCTCGAATGAAAGTAATCCTTCTGCTCTCGATCCTTGCATTGTCCGCCATGCCGCTCCCGGCGCAGCAGGTGATTCGGGTCGGGCTTTTTCCGAATGTGACCCACGCGCAGGCGCTGGTTGCGAAGAACATGTCGGGCACTGGCGACGGGTGGTTCGAATCGCGCCTCGGGGTGCCGGTGAAGATCGAGTGGCTGGTTTTCAACGCGGGGCCATCGGCGATGGAGGGGATTTTTACGAAGGCGGTGGACCTGACCTATGTCGGCCCGAGCCCGGTGGTGAACGCCTACGCGCGTGCCAACGGGAACGATGTGCGCGTGCTCGGCGGATCGATGCTCGGCGGCGAGGCTCTCGTCGTGCGCGGCGACGCGATCAAAACCCCCGAGGACTTCCGCGGGAAAACGATCGCTACCCCGCAGCTCGGAAATACCCAGGACGTCGTCTGCCGCGCGTGGCTGATCGCGCATGGGATCAAGGTCACGCTCGTCGGCGGTGACGCGCGCGTCATCCCAACCGCGAACCCCGACATCTTCGCGCTCTTCCAACAGGGGAAATTTGACGCCACATGGACGGTCGAACCTTGGGTCACCCGGCTGATCAATGAGGCGGACGGCAAAATCTTCCATGCCGACCCGGACGCGCTGACGACCGTGCTGGCCGGTCGCGAGGGGTTCTTGAAGGAAAATTCGGATCTGGCCAGGCGGTTCCTTGCCGCGCACCGCGAGCTCACCGCGTGGGTGATCGCGAATCCCGACGAGGCCCGCCGCCGGGTGCGCGACGAGATCACCTCGATCATGCATCGCGACATCCCCGCCGACCTTGTCAAAAATGCGTGGCCAAGGCTCGTCTTCGACGACAGGATCTCCCTCGAGCCGTTTGAGAAATTTCTTGCGCAGGCGCGGGAAGTTGGGTTTCTCCGTGCGAAAGTGAATTTGGACAACCTGCTCTGGGCACCGTGAGCGTCGAGCATGCGCTGACAAACCTTCCGCCCGAGCGGATAGAGGTGAACGGCGTTTCGAAGTCGTTCTCCACGAAGCACCGTGTTGTGGCGGCGCTCGACTCGATCAACCTCAAGGTCTCGGAGGGCGAGTTCGTCTGCCTCGTCGGGCAGAGCGGGTGCGGGAAGTCCACCCTGCTCAACATCATCGCCGGGCTCGAGTCGCCGGACTCCGGGCGGGTGCTCGCGAATGGCGAGGTGGTCACCGGGCCGGGCCGAGATCGGATGGTCATGTTCCAGGAGCACGCGCTCTTCCCGTGGCTCGACGTGATGGGGAACGTCCTTTTCGGGCTCAAGCTCAAACCCGGCCTCAACGACAAGGAACGGGTCGAGGTCGCCGAGTATTATCTTCAGCTCGTCGGCTTGGAAAAAGTCCGCCACTCGAACGTCCACGAGCTCTCGGGCGGGATGAAGCAGCGCGTGGCACTCGCCCGCGCACTCGCCCCAAACCCGAGGGTTCTCATCATGGACGAACCGTTCGGCGCACTCGATGCGCTCACCCGCGAACAGCTCTACGGGGATATTCAAAAAATCTGGCAGGCCCGCCGAAAGACGATCATTTTCGTGACCCACAACGTCCGCGAGGCCGCGTGCCTCGGCGACCGGGTCATCCTGTTTTCCCCGAACCCGGGACGCATCCGCCGGGAGTTCGTGGTCACGCTCCCGCGGCCGCGCGACATCAACAGCGTCGAGCTTGCCCACTACTCGACCGAGATCACCGCCGCGCTCAAGGGGTTCACCCCTGCCGAGGGGAAGGAGGCCGCAGAATGAGGCGCGCGCTCACATCGCTGGTCTTCTTCGCCGCCCTCGTCGCGGCATGGCAGCTCGTCGTGGAAAAAGGTGGGATCTCCCAGGTCATGCTCCCGCCGCCGTCGAATGTCGCCGACTACCTCTGGCAGGCGACTGCCGACGGAACGCTCGAGTCCGCGACGCTCGTTACGATCAAGCGCCTGCTCATCGGCTACGGGGTCGGGCTCCTGCTCGGAATTCCGCTCGGGCTTTTTACCGCAAAATTCAAAACCTGCCAGGATACCGTCGGCGTTCTCGCGCTCGGGATGCAGGCACTGCCGAGCGTGTGCTGGGTGCCGCTGGCGCTCGGGTGGTTCGGGCAGACCGAGGCGGCGATGCTCTTTGTTGTCGTCATGGGGACCGTCTGGTCGGTCATCATCGCCACGAGCGACGGCGTGCGCTCGATGCCGCCGATCTACCTCCGTGCCGCGAAAACCATGGGCTCGACCGGCCTGCACTCATGGGTGCGCGTCATCCTCCCGGCCTCGCTCCCCTACCTCGTCGGCGGCATGAAGCAGGGCTGGGCCTTCGCATGGCGCTCGCTCATGGCCGCAGAAATCTTCGTGACCATCCTCACCGGCTTCGGCCTTGGCCAGCTCCTCCAATACGGTCGCGACCTGCACGCGATGGACCAGGTCATCGCCGTCATGCTCATCCTCATCGTGATCGGACTCCTCGCCGACAAGCTGCTCTTCGCCCCATGGGAGCGGTTCCTGCACCGCCGCTGGGGTACCGGCATACTCAAATAATATGGACCGCGCAACCATCAGCCAACTCGTCCGCAATGTTCTCAACGAAGAGATTTCCCGAAGCCAGCCGCCGCCTGCGACGGGCGGTGCCGGGAAACCGGTGCCCGCAACCTGCCGCGCGATGGTGCTCGCGGCGCCGAAAACCCTCGAGTTCCGGGAGTTCCCGATCCGCGAGATCGGCGATGACGAAATCCTCGTGCGCGTCGAAGGCTGCGGGATCTGCGGAACCGATGTCCACGAATACAAATCCGACCCGATGAAGCTCGCTCCGCTCGTCCTCGGACATGAGGGGACCGGAGAAATCGTGCGCCTCGGGAAAAATGTCACGCGCGACAACGGGGGGAAGACGGTCCGCGTCGGCGACAAAATTGTGACGAGCGTGAAGACGTGTGGGACATGCGACGCCTGCCTCTACACGCCCGGTCGCTTGAACCTCTGCGAAAACCTCGGCGTCCAGGGGCTGATCCCCGACGACCCGACCCACCTCAACGGGTATTTCGCCGAGTATATGATCGTGCGCGGAGGCTCGACATTTTTTGTGGTCAACGACCTGAGCCTCGAACTCCGGATGCTGATCGAGCCTGCCGCCGTGGTCGTCCACGCGCTCGAGCGCGCCAAGAGCACCGGGCTCCTCAACTTCCGCAGCCGCGTCCTCATCCAAGGCTGCGGGCCGATCGGGCTCCTCATGCTCGCCGCCGTCCGCGCAGCCGGCACCCAGCACATCATCGCACTCGACGGCGACCCGGACAGACTCGATATGGCCGTCCGCATGGGCGCCGACCAAACGATCAATTATAAAAATTTTTCCGGCGTCCCGGAAGTCATCGGTGCCGTGAAGGAGGCGACCAAAGGCCGTGGCGCACATTTCGCGTTCCAATGCACCGGGGTCCCTGCCGCTGCCTCGAATATCTGGAAATATGTTCAGCGCGGCGGCGGGATCTGCGAGGTCGGGTTCTTTGTGGACAACGGCCCATGCACGATCAATCCGCACCAGGACATCTGCTCGAAGGAAATCACCCTCGTCGGCTCGTGGGTGTATTCGGTGGACGAATACCCGATCGCCTACAACTTCCTGCGCCGCGCGCAGGGGATCGGACTCCCGGTCGAAAGCCTGATCACCCACCGGTTCCCGCTCGAAAATCTCGCCGAGGCGATGGATGTCAACATCCGTCAGGAGGGGCTCAAAATCGTGATCGTCAATTCCATGACGTCCTGACCCTTTTGCGCCTTTGCGGGAAAGCTCAGCATCACGATATTTGTTGCGTTGCTACCCTCCGTGCGCGGCGGCCGCGAGCGGGCGCACAAAATCGGCGATCCGGCCGGGCAGATCCGGCGTGTTCCCGAGCTCGGCAATCCTGCGCACGATCGCGCTCCCGACCACAACGGCGTCCGCCTGCCTTGCGACCTCGGACGCCTGTGCGGGAGTCGAAATCCCGAAGCCGACGGCTACTGGCAGCGCGGTGTGCTTCCGGATTTCCTTCACCCCGGATGCGATGCCGAGCGAGAGCTCGCTTTGCTCGCCGGTGACCCCTTCGCGGGAGACGTAGTAGATGAACCCCTCGGCCGATTTCGCGATGAGTTCGACGCGCTCGGGCGGGGTGGTTGGCGCGATCAGGCGGATCGGCAGGAGCCCATGCCCGCAGGCTAGCTCGGAATTCGCAGCCTCCTCGTCCGGCGGAAGGTCCAAGATCAGCAGGCCGTCCGCTCCCGCCGACGCCGCCTCGGAAAGAAATGCCGCAAACCCGTAAACGTAAATCGGGTTCAGGTAAGTGAAGAGCACGATCGGGATCGCCGAGGTCAAGCGGATCTCCCGGACGATGTCGAGCACCCCGGCGACCGTCGTGCCTGCCGCAATCGCGCGCCCGGCCGCCGCCTGGATCGTTGCGCCGTCGGCAAGCGGGTCGGAAAACGGGATGCCAAGCTCGATGATGTCCACTCCTGCTGACTCGAGTGCGAGTGCCAGCGGAGCCGTCGCGGCGGGGCCGGGATCGCCGACTGTGATATAGGCGACGAACCCTGCGCTCCCGGCGGCGCGGAGTTCGAGGAATTTGGAATCGATTCGATTGGGCATGTGAGTGAAATACATCCGGCCTGCGTTGTGCGCAAGTGCCCGGTCAGTAGTCATCGCCCGCAGCCATCCAACTCGAGATCCTGAGTCAGACTCGGAGCTTTTTTCTGGCGAGCGCGCAGCGTTCGATCGCCGGGCGAAGGGTTTCGTTGCGGAGAGGCTTGCTGAGGTAGTCGTTCATCCCGGCGATCCGGCAGCGGATCGGGTCCTCGGGCATCGCGTCAGCAGTGAGCGCGCAGATCCATGTTGTGTCCCCACGCTTCCGCAGAACTCCGGTCGCCTCGTAGCCGTCCATCTCTGGCATCTGAATGTCCATGAGCACGAGATCGAAGGATTCCGACTGCATGAGGTCCACGCAGAGCCTTCCGTTTTCGACGATCTTCGCCGTGTAGCCGAGGCGGGCGAGCATCTGCGCGACGACCTTGCGGTTGATCACGTTGTCCTCGACGACGAGGATTTTCAGGGGAAAGCGTTCAGCGAGGAGTTTGGGTGCGGGGCTGGCAGCCGGCTCGACCAGCGCGCTCGGCGCGCTCGGCGGGGCGAACAGATCCGCGAGGATCTTGAGGAGCTGCGCCCGGTGGACCGGCTTCGGAATGGTCGCGGCAAACGCGATGCCGGGCGGGGCGGACGGCAGGGTGAGGAGATGCTCGACGAGGCCGACCACCGGCGGGGCCGACGGAAGCGATGCGAGCGCGGTGGCGATTTCGGCGAGCGTATCGGCGGGAAGCGTTGCGTCGAGCAGCATCGCATCGAGTGGCTCGCTGCCGCCGAGATCCACCCGCACCGTGAGCAGATCGCCAGCCGGAAGGGCCCGCACGCCGGATGATTCAAGGATCTCGAGGATCATCCGGCGGAACGGCGCGCTGTCGTCCACCACAAGCACCGAGCGTCCGCGCAGCGGCCCGGCACCGGGTGCCGCGTTCCTTTCGCGGAGCTCCTTGAGGGGGAGCATCACGACAAACTCTGCGCCTTTTCCCGGCTCGCTGTGGACCGTGATGGTGCCGCCCATGAGTGTTGCCAGACGCCCGCAGATCGCCAGCCCGAGACCGGTGCCGCCGAAGCGCCGGGTTGTCGAGGAATCCGCCTGGCTGAACGGCTTAAAGATCCGCTCCTGCTCGTGGGGGGAGATTCCGATCCCGGAGTCCCGCACCGAGAGCATGACCGCCTCGCCGCCCGGCAGCCACGGACGCCGGCCGATCGTGACGACGACCTCGCCATCGGCGGTGAACTTGATCGCGTTGCCGACCAGGTTGACAAGGATCTGGCGGAGGCGGACCTCATCGCCGGCGACCCAGTCGAGGTCCGACTGCTCGGCGTGCGTGAGGAGCTCGAGCCGCTTTTCTGTGGCCATAAGCGCGTAAAGGTCGAGGACATCCTCGGCGCAGTCGCGCAGCGAAAACGGACGCTGCTCGAGGGTGAGCTTGTTCGAGTTCATCTTCGAAAAGTCGAGGATGTCGTTGATGAGGTGGAGCAGGGAGTCGCCGCATTGCCGGATCGTGCCGAGCTGCTCGCGCTGCTCGGGGGTGAGCGGAGAATCGAGCAGCAGGTTCGTGCAGCCGATCACCCCGTTCATCGGCGTGCGGATCTCGTGGCTCATCACCGCAAGGAAATCGCTCTTCGCGCGGTCCGCCGTCTCGGCCGCGTCGCGCGCCGCAATCAGCTCGGCCTCGACTTTTTTCTGCCGCGAGATGTCGAGCAGGACGCCGTCGGCGGCGGCGAGCTTTCCGTCGGGGCCGCGCTCGAGCACGCAGCGGTCGAGAACCCAGACATGGTGTTCCTGCTTGTTCAGGCACCGGTATTCGCGGGCCAGCATCCGGTCGTCGCCGTCTCGCGCGCTCGCCCAGGCATCGAGCGCGGCGACATCCTTCGGGTGGATCCGGTTTTTCCAGCGCTCCGGGGAGGCCGGCATTTCTTCGGGTTGGAAGCCGAGGATCGCCTCGCACTCGCCGCGCCAAATCATCCGGCCGGCCGCGACATCGTAGTGGTATACCATCTGGCCGATCGCGCCGACGAGCCTGCGGTCGCGCTCCTCAAACGCCTCCTTTTCCGCCCGCTCGCGGAGAATGGCATCCTCCTGGCGTTTGAGCCGACGGCGGATATGGAAGACGAACCCGCCGAGCGCGATGGATGCGAACAGCGCGAAGGCGGCCGAGAGCGTGGCCGAGAGCGTGACGCGGTCGAGGCGGGCGATGTAGTCGGCGGCATTGAGGTCGAGACCAATGATCCCCACCGTACGTCCGTCGCGGGTTTTCACCGGGGCGACGGCGGTGAGGAACGTTCCGAACTCGTCGGTGAACGGCTCATGGCTCACGTAAGTTTTTCCCTCCCGCAGAGCCTCCATTTCGGCGCGATCCTCCTCGATGGACTTGCTTTCATAGGCGTCCATGAGCCCGGAGGGTTCCATTTCGCGGTCGAACTCGAGTCGGTCGGCGGCGGTCGCGGTGTCGAGGACAAACCGGAACTGCCCCTCCCGGTCAATGAGCGTGTAGAGGTAGGAAATCTCGGGAACGCCGCGGTGGAAGTCCACCAGCGGCGCCAGCGCCCTACGGTATTCCTCGCCCTCCTGCTGCGCCGGGTCGGTGAGCTGCGCATGCAGATCCCCGTCCACCAACCCGGCGGCAGCGCGGACCATCCGCAGCATGTCCTCGCGGAACGTCTGCTTCTGCGCGGAGAGCGATTGCAGTGTCAGCAGCCAGATGCCCGCGAGCGCGGTGAGCAGCACGACGAGACCGACAAATGCCGCCTCAAGGGCCGGGCGCACTCTCGGTCGCGTGTTCGAGCGGATGTGTGCGGTTGCCAAAATCGAAAGGGAAGCCTTACATTGCTGCCTGCCGCAAGACAACACCTGCGATCCGATTTTCACCGGGGTGCATCTGCGAAAAATGCAGACGAGGCGGATTCCAGAAGTATGGGCGTCCCGTCCGCTTCTTTGGAAAGCGGGCAGGATGCCCGCGCTCGTGCGTTGCCCTTTTCTCAGATGCGCCCATTTTCACGGCGAATTTAGGCTGGCGGCAGCATCGAGGAGCTTGCGCAAAACTTCCGGCGGGAGCTCGCGCTGGCCGTGTGCGATTTCGGCGAGCACCGGGATGTCTGTGCACTCGCCGATGAGCCTGTGGTTCGCGGCCGAGGAATCGTCGGAGCTCGCGGAGTTGAGAATGATTCCGAGGCAACGGAGTCCGCGCGAGCGGATGCTCTCGACCGTGAGCAGCGTGTGGTTCACGCAGCCGAGGCGGTTGGCGGCGACAACGACGACCGGCAGCCCGAGCGCGGCGCAGAGGTCGGCGATCGATGTGCCGGGTGCGAGCGGGGTCAGCCATCCGCCGGCTCCCTCGACGAGGACCGAGTCGTGGCCGGAGGAGGTTTTGCGGAACCACGCGGCGAGGGCGGGGACTGAGATCGTGTGGTTTTCGGAGCGGGCGGCGACGAGCGGTGCGAGTGGGAGGGCGAACCACAGAGGGTTTACCTCGTCGATCGCAAGCTCGCCACCAGCAGCCGCGGCGAGGATCCGGGCGTCCGACCGGTCGCCCGAGCAGACAGGTTTTAGCGCGATCGTGCGGCGACCGGATGCGCGGAGCGCCCGCGTGAGGAGCGCGGTCGCAAACGTCTTGCCGACCCCGGTGTCGGTGCCGGTGACAAACGTCCTCACTTTTTCGCAGCGGTGGCCTCGAGGAAAACCCCTTCGAGATCCCGCTGCGGTCGGCGTGCCGCGATGAACCGCGCGCCGGATGCGCGGACGAGTGCCTCAATTTTATCGCGGAGCCCGTCGGGTGCGTCCTCGACGAGGAATTCCGTCTGGCGCTCGATCGCGGTGAGATCGTCGAGCGTGCCCTCGCGGACCATTTCGCCGCGGGCCATGATCCCGACCCGGTCGCAGACCTCCTGGACCTGGCCGAGGAGGTGGGATGTGAGGAGCACGGTGAGGCCGCGGGACTTGAGATCAAGGATGAGGTCGCGGATCTGGCGGGAGCCGACCGGATCCACCCCGGCGGTCGGCTCGTCGA
>DYRS01000009.1 GCA_020718585.1 Chthoniobacter flavus | reverse complement strand
GAAAAAAACACTTCACCCCAAACTTTTTTTCATACGGGGTTCCCCGAATATTTACAAACAAAACGATACAATACTCACATTGTCAGCATGTTGCAATCCATTTAGGTCGGTTATCTGCTACGAAAGTGACGAAGAGCCCAAAAATCCTTGTCACCGGCGGAGCCGGGTATCTCGGTTCGACACTCGTTCCTCAACTTCTTGGCAGCGGCCGATCAGTTACCGTCGTGGACAATTTCATGTTCCGTCCGACTCGCTGGCCGAGTGCTGCCATTACGACACATTTGATGTTGTGCGCGGCGACTGCCGGGACGAGCGGCTGATGGGTGCGCTTGTTGCGAAGCACGATACGATCATCCCCTTGGCGGCACTGGTCGGGGCACCGCTCTGCGACCGCGATGCGCTGGGTGCCGTTTCGACAAACCGCGCCGCCGTGCGCATGCTCTGCCGGCTGGCATCCAGGGATCAATAAATTCTGAATGTTATACCCCGCTGCATCACAAACTCGGAATTTGCAGGAGGAAGAAAAACCTAATGTATGATGCCGGACAGTATAAATGTCTTCGCTTCGATCAGCAGCGCGTCCGGAATCTCGAGCGTGGTTTTCATATGGGTGTCATATATGGTTTTATGGCGGCTCCGCGTCAAGGACAAGCCTACATCGTCCATGATGCCGGGCGCATCTCCGTTTACTGCAAATCGACAAACATGCTCCACTGGACCGTGGCATGCACGGGAAGAGAAAAGCGGAAACACTGAATGCTATCCTCTTTGCACGCGTCCGGCCTTTGTGCATAGTCGCGAAAATTTCTCATGTCAGCGAAACGCTCTATTAAAAACAAAAAAAAGCCCGCTGCGGGCTCACCGGCTGAGCATGGGCATCAGAAGAAGCCAGCGAACATTCCGGCTCGCGAGGAGGTTCCATCGCCCGGCGACCGTCCGGTTGCGCGCCGCGCGGGGATCCTCCCCTGGGTGGGATTCGTGGCCGTGCTGGTCGCCTGTGCAGCTTGGGCGATCGTCCACGCGTTTCTGGTGGACGCCGTGACCGTGCGGCTCTGCAACGAGGCGGACCGGAGCGTTCCGGTGGAAAAGCGGATGCCGGTCTTCCTAAGCGAGATCGCGTTCGACGGCTACACATGGAACCGCCATGCCGAGAAGCTTGGCGAGGGCGGACAGTGGCGGGTGAGGCACACGGATTTTGACAACGCGCCGGACGGGCGCGAGGTCCACTGGAACTCGGCGTTCGCATGGTATCTTCGCGGGCTCGGCGAGATCCGCCGCGCCGCGACCGGAGACTCGCTTCGCAACAGCATTTTCCGGATGTCCATCTGGGCAAACCCGATCCTTCTCGTCCTTGCGCTGGCGATCTTCAGCACGCTCTCGGCCCGGCGGTTCGGCCCGCTTTGCGGTGCCGTCATCGCGCTCGGCATGGTCGCCGTCCCCACGTTTTACGAGGGCTTCATGCCGGCTTATCCCGACCACCACGGGCTCATCGCGTTCGCGCTGCTCGGCATGCTCTTCGGCATTGCGTGGGCCGGGGTCGGCTGGGTGCAGTCGCCCAGGGGGACCGACTTTGTGCCCCCGCATTCGCTCGCCCAGGCCCGGCACGGGATGATCTTCTCGGCGATCTGCGGTGCGGCCGGCTTGTGGATCAGCGCGCTCTCGACCGCGATCGTCCTCGGCACCGTCGGCGTCGCCGCCCTGGCCGCCGCACTTTTCTTCGGACGCACGGCCGTCAAGTCTTCCGACTTCCACCCCGGGCTCTGGAAGCACTGGGCGATCTGGGGTGCCGGCGGCAGCCTGTTTTTCTACCTTTTCGAATACTTCCCATTCGACATGGGGATGCGGATGGAAGTCAACCACCCGCTCTACGCGCTGGCATGGCTCGGCGGGGGATGGATCATCGCCGAGCTTTCAAAGTGGCTCTGCGGATTCGGAGGCGGCGTGAACCCTTTCCCTTGGCGCGGGCTTGTCTGGCCGATCACGGCCTGCGCGGTGCTCCCTGCGGTGGTCCTTTTCGGTGGGGATCATGTGTATTCCGCCAAAGATCCCTTTATGATCCGCCTATATACGAACATCGCCGAGCTTCTGCCGCTGACCAAGCGGATCGAGCTTGGCGGCCTGACCTGGCAGATGGCGTTCGGGTGGTTTCCTGTGTTCCTACTCGCCGCAGTCGTGCTGCTGGGGTTCCGCTCGGTCGGTCGCGGCACCAAGGCGGTGCTGGTATTCCTCTCGATCCCGATCCTCCTGATCACCGCCCTCCAGCTCTACCAGGTCCGCTGGGGGATGCTCGCCGGCCCGCTCTACATTGCGCTCGCAGGATTTGTCATTCCGCAGGTGTGGAAGCTCGTTCCCCGCGACCTCACGAGCCGCGCTCTGGCCACGCTCCTGTTCCTTGCGTTCGCCTACCTCTTCGTCGAGCCGTCGTTCAAAAATTCCTTCACGATCCCGCTCGCCCAATATCGGAGCGCCGGCAAGGCCAGCGTCACGAGCGGCCAGATCCTCGCGCTGCTCCACCGCCAGATGGCGCGTACAATCCTCGACGACGCGGCCGGCAAGCCGGTCGTCCTGCTCAGCAGCCCGAACAGCTCGTGCCTGCTCTCGGCGATCGGCGGGTTCCGCACGATCGGCACGCTCTACTGGGAAAATGTCGAGGGCCTGAAATCCGCCGCCAAGGCGCTGAACTCACAGTCCGACGACGAAGCACTCGCGTTCATGAATAAACACGGCGTCACGCATGTCTCGATGATGACCTGGGAAAACTTCATCGAGCCGTTTTTCCGCATCCTCTACCCGAAGCCGATCCCCGGGATCACGTTCGACAAATCCTTCGGCAAGCGCGCCCTCGGCGACAAGCAGATCCCGCAGTGGACGCGTCCGCTGGTCTTCCCTCCGAACGACCTCACCAAGGCGCTCTCCCAGCAGGTGCTCATGCTGCGGGTGGTGCCCGGCCAATCGCCCGAAGACGCAAAATTTCACATGGCGCGATACGTCTGGTTCGTCGAGGACAACCCGGTGCTCGCGGAAATCTCGCTGCGGGAAATCCTCGACGCCTCGCCCGCCGACGCCCGCACCCGCCTCGAGCTCACCCGCCTCAAGCTCGACCAGAAATCCTACGACCAAGCGGTCGAGCAACTGATCCTCGCCCTCCCGGCGATGCCGCCGGAATCGCGTCCCGAAGCACTCGCATCGCTTTCGGCCGTCCTTCAGAACGCGGGCCGCGCGGACCTCGTTGACCGGCTCACCCGCTGGAACCGCCCGCCCGAAGATCCCGCACCACCTGCCGAAGCGCCTGCCGTCGCCGCCGAACCCGCTCCCGAGCCAACTCCCGAGCCGCCGATAACTCAGAAAAAAACGACGCCGAAGAACCAGAAAAAGAACCCCCCGGCCAAATCAAAGCCGTCAAAACCGTCGAAGACGAAGAAAAAACAGTAATGTCGGCCACTCCTCCCAGAGCTGCTCACAAGGCTGCCGGGACTGCGCGCGTCTCCGTTTTTCTCTCATGAGTTCTCCGATTGCGAACCAGCGGCCGACACGAATGCAGAGGTTTCTTGTCGGCCTTCACCGGGCATCTGCCCATTCCAACCGAATCGGTAAGTTGTCCACCGCCATTGGGGGGTGCATTCAAGAGCTTTTCCCCTGCCCGGATAAAGTGATCACAGCTTTGGACGTCGGGTGCGGCGACATGACTGTCGCTGAGACGATTTCCTCGGACAACCCCACAATCCAATGGGCGTGCACAGATATCCATGAACTGCCACCGCATTTGCACGGGACTGAAAAGTGGAAAAAATACCGGAAATTTGACGGCTCCAAGCTTCCTTTTGACAATGCATCATTTGATGTTGTGCTTTTTTCGGATGTTTTGCACCACTGCCTCCCGGCCTCATCGGATTTACTTCGGGAAGCCGGACGCGTTGCTCGTTTTGTTGTCGTAAAGGACCATTTTGAAAAAGGATTATTTTCTCGGGCAACTTTGAGGCTTCTGGATTTTATCGGGAATTACGGCTATGGGGTCAGCGTGCCGGAGTGCTACTTCGACGAGTTGAGCTTTCAAGCATCGGCCGATGCTGCGGGCCTCCGAATAATGAAAATGATCGATCACCTCCCCATTTATCCTTTTCCGCTATCAATGGTTCTTCCCCAGACACTACAGTTCCTTGCAGTACTCGAAAGGGCAGCACATGAGAACGTCTAGCCCTGAAGTCACAGTCATCATGCCCTGCCTGAACGAGGCGGAGACGCTTGCTGGGTGCATTGCGGCGGCCCGCGCCGGGCTGGCGGCCGCCGGAGTCGCCGGGGAGATCGTGATCGCCGACAACGGGAGCACCGACGGCTCGGTGGAGATCGCGACCACGCACGGCGCGCGCGTCGTGTCCGTGTCCGAGCGGGGATACGGGAACGCACTACGCACGGGGATGGAGGCCGCCAGGGGACGGTTCCTCGTGATGGGCGATGCGGATCTCAGCTACGATTTTTCCGGCATCGCGCCGTTCATCGAGAGGCTGCGTGGCGGCGCGGATCTGGTAATGGGGTGCCGGATGCCATCGGGCGGCGGCCGGATCGAGCCGGGGGCGATGCCGTGGAAGCACCGCTGGCTCGGCAATCCGGTGCTCACATTCATCGGCCGCTTCCTGTTCAACTGCCCGGCGCACGATTTTCACTGCGGGCTCCGCGCGCTGACGAAGGATGCGTTTCTCGCGATGGACCTGCGCACAAGCGGCATGGAATTTGCATCCGAAATGGTCATCAAAGCGTCGCTGCGCGGGATGACGATCGCCGAGGTGCCGATTACCCTGCACCCCGACGGACGCTCCCGCGCGCCGCATCTGCGGAGCTGGCGCGACGGTTGGCGGCACCTGCGGTTCATGATGCTCTTCTCGCCGCGATGGCTTCTCTTTTATCCGGGCCTGGCCGCGCTCGTTGTCGGCGGAGGGTTTTTCCTCCGTCTCCTCGCCGGCCCGATCCGCGTCTCCCATGTCTACTTCGACCTCAACACGCTCGAAATCGCCGGCCTCGTCTTCCTCTTCGGCTACCAGACGATCCTCTTCGCGTGCTTCGCACGGATCTTCGCATTCACGCGCGGGTTCCTGCCCGCAAACCACTCGCTCTCCCGCGCGTTCGGGTTCTTCACGCTTGAAAAAGGCCTCGTCGGCGGCGGGTTGGTGCTCGTCGCCGGGTTCGTCGTCATTCTCTTCGCCCTCATCGGGTGGGCGGACGCCGGCTTCGGCAACCTCGACCCGCTCGATACCACCCGCACGGTCATCGCCGGACGCACCCTCGCCTCGGTCGGCGCCCAAACCATCCTTTTCAGCCTCATCTTCAGCTACCTCGGGGTGGACGACAAATCCGGCGGCCAACTCAGTTAGTCGCCGCGCAGAAATAACATGATACAATCTGCTGGCTCCTTTTCCGCCATCCTGCGTTGCTCCTCAGTCACAGAGGCTTTGGCTATGCTCCTTCGTCGCGCCTTGGCTGGCGGAAAAATTCCGGCGCATCTTGTATCATGTTATTTCTGCTAAGCTCATTAGCCCGTAACAGGCGGCCTGATATGTTTTGCCATCATCGGCAGTTCGTGCAAAATTTACACATAATGCCTGCTCCACCAGTTCACCCTCCTCGAAGATGTTGCGGATGTGCTTGGTGATGACGGACCGCTCCCGTTGAAACAGCTCCGAGAGTTGTACCTGCGTGAGCCAGACGGATTCTGCCTCCAAGCGCACCTGCAACCGAATGCGGCCATCGTTGGACTGGTAAAAGAGGAACTCGCCGCCGGGCGACGGGGCTGGGATCAGGTCGCTCATGGCTTGGGCTTCTTGAGCACCTTGCGCGCTTTGGATTCCAGCTTCTTAATGCTCTCCACGGCTGGCAGTGCCTCGGGCATGGTGCCGCCGAGTTCCTGGATAGTCGATGGCGATCATTTCGGTGATTCCGACGAAATGATCCTCCACCCGCTGGCCGCTGTTGAAACAGGCGGTGCGGGCCAACTCGATGACGGACTGGAAATTCCGGTAGTCCTCATAGCCAAGCACCTTGGCAAAATCCCGGCTGGACCAGAATTCGTTGCCCGCCGGATTCGTCCGGCGGATAGCTTCAAAGGGGGGTGATTTCTTCGCTCATGGTAATGCTGCTGGTTGTAATGAATTTAAACTTTTCCCTCCGCTTTGATGATGGCGAGGAGGTCGGGGCCGTCGGCGGTGAGGCGGAGGCGGCGGTTGCGGATGGCAATGGCCTGCTTCATTTTGTTGCGGTCGCGCGCGACTTCGCGAAAGCTGCGGTCCCGTGCTCACGATTCCTTCTGCGGAGAAGCCGGGTCTGGATAATACAATGAAGATATTCCCGTCACTGGCGTCGGCATGCGTTTTCGTTCTACTGGTGGCCGTGCGCCCGTGCGCTGCCGCCGGCGCACCCGCTCCGGCGAAGGTCTATCGCGCGGTCGATCCCGCTGCGGTGTCGCCATCGCGGAGCGTGAACTCCGCGATCGCCAAGCGCATGGTGGACAGCGTGGTGTTGGCGGTGACCGGTCAGACGGACGTCGCCCGCGCCTGGGGCAGCCTTGTCAAAACGTCCGACACGGTCGGCATCAAGGTCGCCGCTGCGGGCGGCTCGGTGAGCGGAACGAATCCCCAGGTCGTTGACGCGATTGTGGACGGCCTGAAGGCGGCGGGTATCCCGGCTTCGCGGATTGTCGTCTGGGACAGAAACCTTGCGGATCTTCTTGCGGCAGGCTACCGGCGGGATGGCTCGCGCTACGAACTCCGCTGGGTGGACCCTGCGAACGGCTACGACACGAAGGCCCAGGTCAGCGCGCCCGTGCTCGGGAAGCTGATCTGGGGGGACACCGGGTTCGGCGAAAAATCGGGAGGACGGTATTCGGACAGGACCGGCGACCAGCTCAGCGGGAAGAGTTTTTATTCCAAGGTTCTGAGCCGGGAGGTCACAAAAATTATCAACGTCCCCTCGCTGACCGACAGCTTTCTCACCGGAATCAACGGGGCACTTGCAAACATCGTGCTCCCGAACCTCGACAACTGGCGCAGGTTCGCCAAACCCCCGTCCCACGGCGACCCCTATCTCGCCGAAATCTACGCCGATGCGATCATCCGGGACAAGGTCGTGCTGACGATCATGGACGGGCTCATCCTCCAATACGCTGGCGGGCCGCCGGCGAATCCGGGATTTTTGCTCGACCACTTCACGATCTACGCGAGCCTCGATCCGGTGGCGATCGACGCGATCGCCCTGCTGGTGCTCGACGAGGCGCGCAAGGCTTCGAAGCTGCCCAGCCTCGTCCCCATGTGCGGATGGCTGGAAAGTGCTGAGGCAATCGGGCTCGGCACCCGGGCACAGGAGCGGATCGAAATCGTCCCCTGCTTTTCCCCCGCCCAATGAGCACAAAGGTCTGCGTGGTGGGCGGCGGTCCGGCCGGCCTGCGTGCCGCCGAGGCTGCCGCTGCGGCTGGCGCGGCGGTTTGGCTGTTCGATTCGATGCCGTCAGTCGGGCGCAAATTTCTCGTGGCGGGTCGCGGTGGGCTGAATATCACAAATACAAACAAGTGCTTTGCCGAAAAATATACCGGCCCGGGAATGCCTGCGGAAATCTGGCGGTCGCTCCTCGGGGACTTTCCACCGGAATCCCTCCGCGCATGGGCCGAGGATCTCGGGATCAAAACTTTTTCCGGATCCGGCGGCCGGATTTATCCGCAGGAAATGAAGTCCGCCCCGCTGCTCCGCCGATGGATCACCCGCCTCCGCGCGCAGGGGGTGCGATTTTTTCCGAGGCATCGTTGGACCGGATGGCACGCTGGCTGCGGGCGGCGCTGGTGGCTCGACTTTCTTGCGCCGGCGGGCGAGACCGCGATTGATGCGGATGCTGCGGTCTTCGCGCTGGGCGGCGGGTCATGGCCGGTGACCGGATCGGATGGATCCTGGCTCGAAAAATTTGCATCGTCCGGCGTTGCGGTCCGCCCGCTCGCGCCGGCAAACTGCGGGTGGGAAACTGCCTGGCCGGAAGATGTTCTTCGTCGGGCGGAAGGAATGCCTCTCAAAAATATCCGGGCGCGCGCGGGCGCTACCTCCGCCGACGGCGAGCTGCTGGTCACTTCCTACGGGCTCGAAGGCGGCGTGATCTACCAGATCGGACCCGCGCTGCGAACCGACCCGGTTGTTTCCTTGGATTTCAAGCCCTCCTTTTCGTTTGATACCCTGATGGCGCGCATGCCGGCTGCGGAAAAATTCCACCTGCACGAGGCGTTCGAGCGATGCCGGATCCAGGAGACCGCCCGTGTTCTCCTGCTCAGCCGCAGCTCCCAGTGGACGTCGCGGGAAACATTCGCGGCGGGCGTGAAGGGATTTCCAATCCGGCTCGAACGGCCGCGTCCGCTCGCCGAGGCGATCTCCTCGGTGGGCGGGGTCTGCTGGAGCGAACTCGATCACTCCCTGATGCTGCGGAAATTCCCCGGGCTGTTTGTCGCCGGAGAAATGGTGGACTGGGAAGCACCGACCGGGGGATACCTGATCCAGGGGTGCTTCTGCACGGGGGCTCGCGCGGGAGCCGCCGCCGCAAACTTCAAATGACATCCGATGCAGAATAACGATTTTCCACCGGTCGCGCTCGATCCGGATCTGCCCTACGACCGCATCCGCGAGCTTTATCTCTACGAGGAGCCGTCGCTTCTCGCCTCCATCCGCATGGGCGACCGCCGCGAGGCGATCCGGATCATCAATCTCCTCCTCGTCCACATCTACAGCGCGGGAGCCGAGCGGAGCGAACTGCTCAAGGGGCTCCTGCTGGAGCTGGTCGTCATGATGTCACGGGCGGCGGTGGAGGCCGGCGCCGCCCAGTCCGAAGTTCTGGGCATGAGGTTCCGACACCTCACCGAACTCGCGGCAATCGAAGACGACGAGCACCTGGCCGCATGGCTCCGGGAATCGCTTGTCAGGATTTTTGAAGCCGTCGAGCGCCGCTAGGACAATGAGCTTCCCGCGGTTGTCGCAAGGACGTTGAAAATCATCCGCGGGGAATCCGGCTCGGCGCTGACCCGCGATGAAGTGGCCCGGAAGGCCGGGGTCTCGGCTCCCCACCTTGCCGAGCTTCTTCATGAGCGCACCGGTCGGTCGTTCACCGAACTCGTGCGCGAAGCCCGCATTGACCGCGCCTGCGAGCTGCTCCGGACCACCGAGATTCCCGTCGCCGCAATCGCCGCAGACTGCGGATTCTGCGACCAGAGCTACTTTACCCACGTCTTCCAAAGGCTCAAGAAAGCCACGCCGAAGCAGTATCGGGAAACGGGCGCTGGAATCCAAAAAACACAAAAGAATCCGCTCTGAACACAAGACCCCGCATGCGAGATCGCGTACGGTGCGGTCCGCATTCAACAACCATACCATGACAAATATCGCAGATCTCTCGCTGGCCGTAGAAAAAGGAAAACGCAACGACGCCAAAGCCCTGACCCAGGCACTTCTTGACGAGGGGATGAAGCCGCTCGACATCGTCGAAAGCGCTCTCGTTCCGGGGATGAGCGTGATCGGTGAAAAATTCAAGAACAACGAGATCTTTGTTCCGGAAATGCTCATCGCCGCCCGCGCGATGAAAGAGGCGATGAGCCTGCTCGAGCCGCTCCTCGCCCAAGCAGGGATTAAGCCGAAATACACGGTCGTCATCGGCACGGTCCAAGGCGACCTCCACGACATCGGAAAAAACCTGGTCGCCATGATGCTCAAAGGCGCAAACTTCGGGATCGTGGACGTCGGGACGAATGTCCCGCCGGAAAAATTCGTGGCCGCAGTGCAGGAGCACAATGCCTCGGTGCTCGCGCTCTCCGCGCTTCTCACCACCACGATGCCGGCCATGAAGGCGGCTGTGGAAGCCGCGCGGGCGGCCGGGCTCACGGACCTTAAAATCGCTCGTCCCGAAGACGACCGTGCTCTACGGAAACCTGCCGACAAAAAAGTTCTACTCGCCGCAGCTCACCGTGGCGGAGGTCGAATCGCTCTCGCGCGAGCTCATCATCAAAATGCGCGCCGCTGCGCATCCGTTCATCCTGGGCAGCGAATGCGATGTGCTGAGCGTTCCCGGAAGCGAGGAGGAAATCCTTGCCAAGGTCGCCGCCTTCATGAAGATCTCCGCCGCATGACCTCCCCGCGGATCGGCCTGATTGCGTGCAGGGTGTTTGAGGAAGAAATCCTGCTGCATGGTGCCGGACTTCCGAACATTGCCGTCACCCGGTTTCTAGAGGTCGGGCTCCACGATCGTCCGGACAACCTGCGCGGGGTGCTCCAGGCCGAGATTGACCGCTTCGATGGAAACGCGGACATTGATGCCGTCGTCCTCGCCTACGCGCTCTGCGGGCTCGGGACCGCCGACCTCCGCGCCAGCCGCCACCGGCTCGTCATCCCGCGCGGACACGACTGCATGACGGTCTTTATGGGCAGTAAGGAAAAATTCGCCTGCCAGCAGTCCGCCTGCCCGGATTCGTATTACTACACGCCGGGCTGGATGGCCGCAAACCGGACGCCCGGTCCCGGGCGACTGGAGTCGCTCCGCACCGAGCTTTCCGAAAAGTTCGATCCTGACGACGTCGAGTTTTTGCTCGAATCCGAAAAGGCAAACTGGGCGCAGCATGGCCGCGCGGTATTCCTCGACCTCGGAACTCCGGGAGCCGATGAAAATGCGGCGGCTGCCGAAAAATCCGCCGCCTCGCTCGGTTGGAAATTCGAACGCATCCCGGGGGATCCCTCGCTTCTCCGCGACCTTCTCTCCGGGTGCTGGGACGAGGCCCGCTTCCAAATCATCGAGCCGGGCTCGCGGCTTGACCACTCGCCGGACGAGCGGATCTTCAAGACGTCCGCCCAGCCCGGGAAATCATCATGAGGAAGCCGGTTTCCCAACCGGCGGAAGATTGCGCCCGGTGCCGCCGCGCCATGAGCGGGCGGGCGTGGATCGAGGTTGATGGCGGCCGCCGGCAGATTACGGTGGACCGGTTCGACCGCACGCTCGCCGGGATCTTGGCGGACTCCGGACTTCCGCTCAACACACGCTGCAACCAGCGGGGCCTCTGCCGGGGCTGCCATGTGATTGCGGAAAACCACACGCCCGGGGATCTTCTTGCCTGTCAGCATCACCTTGCCGAGGGAGACGTCCTGCGGATCACGATCCCTCCCCGCTCACTGCTCTCGCACCCGCCCTCGGTCGTGAGCGATTTCCAGACAGGAGTTCCCACCGGCAGCGACCCGATTTTTACCGGTGCCGGCAGCCTCGCCATCGCGGTTGACATCGGAACGACCACGGTTGCAACGATTCTTTGCAAGCTGGCCGACGGAAACGTGCTCGCCCGCGCGTCCGCACTCAACGCCCAGGTTTCGCGCGGCGACAACGTCCTCACAAGAATCCAGCTCTGCCAGGATGACAAATCCCACATCGCCCGCCTGCGAGACGACTTCTGGGTCTCCACGTTCCACCCGCTGCTCAGATTTCTACTGAAGGATTCCGGCGCCGACATCAACGATGTCGCGGGAATCGTCGTCTCTGGGAACACGACCATGCTTCACCTCGCCTGCGGGGTTGATCCGACGCCGCTCGGCACCGTGCCGTTCGCCCCCACATTTCTCGACCGACGGGAATTCTCCGGAGAGGAATTCGGACTGCCAAACGCGGCGCGCGTGATTTTTCTCCCGGGCATCTCGGCCTACGTCGGAGCCGACATCTCCTCCGGTGCCGCATGCTGCGGCGTCCGCTACGGAGACCGTCCGCAGATGCTGGTGGACGTCGGGACAAATGGCGAAATCCTCCTCTGTAGCAGCGACGGCCACCTTGCCTGCGCGACCGCCGCAGGCCCGGCCTTCGAGGGCTGCGGGCTGCTGTGCGGAATGCGCGCGGCCATGGGGGTCGTTTCAAAAATCTCCATGTCCGCCGATCCGTTTCGCGTGACCTTCGATACCATCGGCGGCCCCTACCCTTCGCCGCACGGGATCACCGGCTCCGCGTATATTGACTTCCTCGCCGAGGGTCGTCGCACCGGCCTCCTTAACGCGAACGGACGCTTTGACCGCGCGATCGCGGCCTCGCATCCGGAGTATTTCCGGCAGGAGGAAAACGGGCTGAGTTTTCTGCTGGCCCCAGACCAGCCGGACCTGCGCATCGGGGAGGTTGATGTCGCCATGCTGCTTCAGGCCAAGGCCGCGATCGCCGCCGGCATCGAGACATTGCTCGCGCTCCGGAATCTGACCCCCGCCGGAATCGGACGCGTCTTCCTGGCGGGAGGGTTCGGCCTGAACCTCTCGATTCCCAACGCCATCGCATGCGGGCTGCTTCCCGGATTCCACGAGGACCAGGTGACAGCCGTCGGCAACACCTCGCTCGGGGGTGCCTACCTCTCGATCATTGACAAATCCATCGCCGCCGAAATGGACGACCTCCGCGCGGAAACAATCGAGCTGAATCTCGATCCCGGCTTCGAGGACCGCTTCCTCGACCACCTGTCGCTGCCCCCGCAGTAAATACTGAGTGGCGCCGCCCTCGCTCCTTCCTTTTTTGCCGCGCCGAGTGCCTGACCGAACCAGCACGGGTACACCACAGGGATGCTGCTCAGCTTTGCAGAAGATTTCAGGGCCAACCTCGCTCCGATAGTTGATTGTCCCCGCCGGACGTCCTCCGCGAGTCCTTGCAACGCCTCCCCCGACGCTGTAGGTTCGCCGGGTAATATGCGAACGCACGTTTGCGCCAACACCGGGGTTACCAAACCGCGCCCGATGACCGCGTTTTTCCGATACGTCGCGCGTGCTGTGGCCGGCGTGGTCGCAGCGGCAGTGCTGGCCGCCGGACGTCCGGCAGGCGCGCTGGAAGCCGACCTGATCACGCCGGAGGTCGAGCCGCGCCAGGCCGAACTGACCGCCGATTCGGAAAAGCAGGCGGAATGCCTCGGGAGGTTCTTGCAGGCGACGCTCGAAGAGGAGACCGGCGGGCCGGACCGGGCGCTCGCAACCAAACGCTCGTTGCTCGCACTCGACCCGGGGTTTACCGACCTCGCGATGGACGTCGCCCACCAGCAGCTCCGGCGCGGAGATGTGCCGGAGGCGATCTCCACGCTCAAGGACGCCGCGAAGGCCGCGCCGAAGCGGGTCGAACCGCCGGTCGCACTCGCCGGAATCTACCTCAGGCAACTCGCCAAGCCGGACCTCGCAGAAAAATTTGCCGCGCAGGCGCTCGCCTCGTGCCCGGACGATCCGGCACCGTATCAAATATTTTACGAGATTTATAAAGTCGGACGCCAGAACGCCAGGATCGGGGCACTTTTTGCGAAGGCGCTCAAGCGCCCGTCCCCGCCGCCGGATTTCTGGCTCGACATCGCGGACCTCCGGCTGCGGGAACCGCTGGGGAAGGATGTCGGAACGCTCGACGAGCTGCTCGAGCGCGCCCAGGCGGCCGCAGCCGACCGCCCGGAATCCCTCGCTCGCGTCGGCGACTACTTTCTCCTCGCCAACCGCCCGGAGCGCGCGGTCCCGCTCTTCGAACTCGCGCTCAGCCTGCACCCGTCTTTGCCCGGTCTCCGCCAGCGCCTGGCATCCGCCCACTTGCAGGCGGGAAATCCGGAGGCTGCGATCAAAACGCTCGAGGAAATCATCGCGGGCGACCCGATCAACCTCCGGGCCTACGACCTCTTGGCCGAATTGTATTTTGGGTCGGGCGATTTCAAGTGTGCCCTCGCAAACATGCGCCAAGCACTCGTGCTCGCCCCGCCGGATCCCGCCCGCCACGACCGGATCATCCGCCTCGATCTCGCGCTCGACGACCCGACCGCCGCGCTCGCAGCCGCCGGGGAAGCTCAAAAACTATTTCCAGGGATTCCGGATTTCGAGCTTGCACGCGCATTTGCGCTCGGACGGCTCGACCAGCACAGCGAGGCGGTCGCCGCATTCGAGCGGGTTCTTGTCGTGGCCCAAACCGCGCGCCCGCAGCTCCTGGACGCCGACTTTTTTTTCAGCTACGGGGTTTCGTGCGAGCAGCTCGGCCACCATGAGAAAGCGGCCGAGCTTTTCAAGAAATCGATCCTATGCGATCCGTCGAAATCCGCGCGGGCGTGCAACTACCTCGGCTACATGTGGGCGGATCGCGGAGAGAACCTTCCCGAGGCTGAGCAGTTGATCCGCCGCGCGCTTGCCGACGAGCCGACGAACGGCGCGTTCCTCGACTCGCTCGGCTGGGTTCTTTTTCGGCAGGGCCGCCATGCGGAGGCCCTCCGCGAGCTTCTGCGCGCGACCGAGCTGCTCAGCGACGCGCCGGATCCCGTGGTCTTCGAGCACCTCGGCGATGTCTGCGAAATGCTCGGACAGTCGGCCGAGGCGGTGGGCCACTGGCAGAAGGCGCTGGCACTCGATCCGAACAACGCAGCGCTCACCTCGAAGATTGACGCCCACAACCGGCGGGTCGTCAATTCGCCGACACCATAAAGCAAAACTCCCGGCGTGAAAAAAAGTCCGTTTTTTTGTATCCCCAGTCCGTTTTCGCACGCCTGCCGCGCGTGTTCTATTGATTTTCGATGAAAACTGCCGGACCACTCTTTCTTCGCGCGGACGCGAACGACACGGTCATCCTTGCCAGCCAGAACCTTGCCGACTACCTCGGGGTCGCGAAGCAGTCGCTGGTCGGGATTCCGCCCGAATCCGAACGACCGCTACCGGAATGTCCGCTCGCTCGTCAAAGACCTCTTGCTCTACCGGCGCGGCGAGCCGGTCTCCGCACGCCGAATCTCGCCCGCCGAACAGGTCCTGCGGTGGACAAAACGGCATCACATCGCCGCCGCCGCCACCATCGCCGGCGTGCTGCTCGTCGTCGGGGGCACGGCGTTCGAATTCCGCGCGGTCAGCGAACGCGCCAGCGAGGCCGAAGCCGCCCGCGCCGAACTCGAAAAAATCCTCGCCCAGCGGGACGAGGCGACCGCCGAAAGCAAGCGCGTCACGGAGGAGAAGCTCCGGGCGGATAAAGAAATTGCCGCCGCAAAAGACGAGACCGCTAGGCAGCAGGCCGCGCGGAAGAAAGCCGAGGACGATCTCCTCTCTGCAAACGCCGCGCTCGGCGAGTTGGAAAGCGAACTCTCCATGCAAACAAAGCTGCGCACCGACGCAGAGTCCCATGCCGCCAGCTTGCTCGCGGCAGCCGCGAAGCCACCCGAGGGCGCAATCTCGTCAGTCGCTGATCCGAAGTCCGATAAATTCGCGAACGGCGCGGGAGCAGCTGCCGGAAAAATTGCCAAGTTTGCGAAGGAAGGAATCGCGGGGCTCATCGCCCGCTCGAACCCCTCGGAAACTCAGTCGGCGAATCCCAATTCCGATCCCGCCCCCGCCACCCTCGCCCCGGCCCAAAATGTCGCGCAAGCCGCCGACGCGGCCGCCGCCGGGGTCTTCGTGGAACTTTCTTCCGAAATCCTCGCCAAGCAGCTTGAGTGGCGCGCGCTGCGAAGTTTTGACCAGAAGCCGTCCGAGGTCACCAACCTGATTGCTGTGGGCATCGAGCGCGCGTCACAGGCGCTCGAAAAAGATTTCACCTGCGCTCCCGCGTGGATGCTCAAAGGCCGCTACCATCTGGCCTGCCTGGAGGTTGCCAAGGCCGAACGCGCATTCCGCATGGCCGAACGCTCGCCCGCGCTCCGCAAGGAGAATGGTATGCCGCCGGCCGAGTCCGCAGAAAATCCCACCGAGCTGATCGTCATCGCCACAAGGCTCAAGCAGCCGTCCGGCGACCTGTTCCGAACCGCCGCCGGACTGCTCGCCAACACCGAATCCCCGGCAAACCAATCGGTCGCAAAGATCCTCGGGTTCCTCAAGGGCAAGCCTGGGATCAGCCAAACGCTCCGGGCCGACACCACGGCGATCCCCCGCCCGAAATCCCCTGCCGAACGCCTGGTGGATTTCGTCTCCGACAATGGCGAACGGGGAAAAGTCACGGTCGTTTCGCGCGGCCCGAACTCGGCTCCCGAAAGCCTCGCCATCTCGGGGATCAAAGAAATCCTCATCCTCGACAGCCTCAAACCGATCCGCCTGAAATCCCTGAGGATCTCCGACGCCTCCGCGATCAACTGGAACGATCTCGCCGGGTTCCCGCTCGACTCGCTCGTCCTCGAAAACTGCCCGATCAACGACGTGCCATTAAGAACCCCGATGTTCCGCGAACTGCGCACGCTGTCACTCCGGGACGCCCCGATCACGGACCTTGCATTTATTTCGCGCATGCCGGAACTCGAATCGCTCGACATCGCAGGCACGCTCGTCACCGACCTCACCCCGCTCGACTCGTGCGCGAAACTCCGCTCGCTCGACGCCTCAGGCCTCGCGATCACATCCGTCGGAAAATTCCCACCCTTGCTCACCAGCCTCACGATCACCCCCGCAACTGTCGCGACGGATGCCCTGAAAAAACTGCGCGCAATCCGCACGATCACCGTCCTGCGCGAACCCGGCGACCGGGAAGGTCAGCCTGCAAATGTCTTCTGGGACAAATGGAGCCGCACCCAGGCGCCGGCCGGACACAAACCCTGATTTTCAGCCGGGAGACTTCGTGATCATTCGATCGCGATTCCGTTCTTGGCGAGCGTGAGCCCGGTAACCCGTGCGTAGGCGGCGATCGCGCGGATGTGGTCGGCGCGGGCGCGGACGGCGTTGATTTCGGCGGTGGCGAGGTCGCGCTGAAATTGGAGGACCTCAAACGTTGTGCTCGTTCCGCTGGCAAGCTTCGCCTGCCCGGCCTCGAGGGTTTTTTGCGCAAAATCGAGGGCGGCGGCGGTGGCGGCGATCCGCTGCCGGGTCGTGTCAATCTGCCCGGCCGCGTTGTCGGCCTCGACGAGGATCGCCTGCTCGAGCCGCTTGAGCTCGACAAGCCCGCGGGCGGTCTCAAGCTTGTTCGCCTCGAGCTCTCCCCGCGCCGCACGGTTCGGGATCGGCAGGCTTCCCACGATCCCGGTCGTCCACGCAAGGTTGCTGGTGTCCTGCCCGCTGACCCGCTGGATGCTCGACGCGAGCGATGTGTCAATCCCGTTGATTCCAAAGCTGGCCAGGAGGTCGAGGCGCGGGAGTGTCTGGTTGCGCGTGAAGACGACGTTGATCTGCCGCTTCTGGAGCTCAAGGAGTGCCTGCCGGTAGTCCGGACGCATCTGGAACGCGAGCGGAAAATCCTTTTTCTTGTCGGCCTTCGCGTCAAGCAGCTCGGGCAGCGAGGAAATCTCGAGGCGGGTTTGCAGGACACGGAAGACCTCGTCGGTCACCAACTGCTTGAGGAAGTTTTCGTTGTCGAACATCGAGCGTTCGGCGACGAGGACTTTTTCCTCGCGCGAGGCGAGGTCGGCGCGCGCCTGCATGACATCGAGCGGCGACATGACCCCGATCTCCGCCCGCTTGAGGTTGTCCGCGAGGAGCTGGGCGGCAAGCGCACGCGAGCGCTCCTCGACCCCAAGGTTCTCCTTCGCAAAATAAAGCTCGCAATACGTGTTCACTGTGTCGGTCACGACCTGAATGATCTTCTCGCGGAGCGTCCACTCGGAAATCGCCCGGTCGGCGCGCGCAATCCGCAGGGTCGCAAGGTTCACATCGGTCCCGAAATTCTTGAAGAGCGGCTGGGTGAGCGAAACTCCGAAGAACGAGTTGAACTTTTCGTTCGCGATCCGGTTGTCGGTATTCCGGATCGTCGAGGCGCCGATGTCGTAGGTGAGCCCCCAGGGAGTGAGCCCGGTGATGCCGGAATCGACCTCGAGCCCGCTCGTGCGCGCAAAGAGGTCGGGGGTCTCGCCGCCCGCAGCAACCGTCGTCACCAGATCGTTGTCGAGCGTGCGAAGCTCCTGGTTGTTCTCGTCGTAGGTCGCCGACAACTCGGCCACCGGATCGAATTTCCCCGAGGCCGAAAGCTGCCGCGCGCGCGCAATCTTTGGAGTGAACCGCTCGGCCCGGATCTGGAAGTTTTTTCCGAGCGCCATGCGGATCGCGTCGCGCAGATTCAGCTTGAGCGCCAGTTCGGGCGCGGTCGGAGGCGCGGCCTGCACGGTGCCGGCCGCAAGGCAGAGCAGGAAAACCATGCTTCTGTGGAACATCGGCACACTCTAGCCAAGTTTTGCAGGCGGGAAAGAAAATCTCCCAGGTGCGCACAGCTTAGCGAATCAAAATGAGAACGGCTGCCTTTTCAGGGCTGGGCGGAGGAGTATCCGTGAGGGGGCGCATCAGTCGCGGAAAACGATCGCGCGGGAGCTGTGGACGAGGACGCGGTCCTCGACGTGGAATCGCACGCCGCGCGCGAGGGCGAGGCGCTCGCAGTCGCGTCCGAGGCGGATCAGGTCATCGGGCTCGTGGTAGTGTTCGACCCGAGCGACCTCCTGCTCGATGATCGGGCCGTTATCGAGCTCCTCGGTCGCGTAGTGGCATGTCGCGCCGATGAGCTTCACCCCGCGCTCGAACGCTCTGCGGTAGGGGTTTGCCCCGACGAACGCGGGCAGGAACGAATGGTGGATGTTGATCACCCGCCCGGAGAATTCCGCGCAGAACCAGCCGGGAAGGATCTGCATGAAACGGGCGAGAACGACGAGTTCGACCTCGAGCACCCGCAACCGCTCGGCAAGCCGCTCGAACACGTCCTCTTTGTCGGCCGAAAAATCCGCGTGCTCAAACGCCAGCGACTCCCGCTCGACGAGCGGACGGCACGTCTCGTGGTTGGAAAAGACCGCAGGGATTTCGATGTTGAGCTCGCCCGAGCGCCAGCGCCAGAGCAGGTCGGCGAGGCAGTGGTCCTGTCGGCTCACCAGAATCGCCGTGCGCACGGCCTGCCGCGCCGGCCGGAGCCGCCATTCCGCACGCATCGAGGCGGCCAGATCCTCCAGCTCCCGGCGGAACGCGACCGCATCCCCGATCGCTCGGCCGCCATCGAATGCGAGCCGTGCGAAAAACCATTTCGCAACCGGATCGGTATATTGGCTCACGTCGAGAAGGTTTCCCCCCGAGCGCGCGATGAATCCCGTCACCAGTGCCAGAAGCCCGACGGCATCCGGACAGTTCAGCTTCAGGATCGAGACGTTCATCCCCTCATTACACGCCATGAATTCGCGGCTTGTCACCTCCCAATCCCACGGCTCCAGATAAAAATTTCCGCGCGCCCGCAGCATGCGGGTGCTTAGGAGCTCAGCAGAAATAACATGATACAAGATGCGCCGGAATTTTTCCGCCAGCCAAGGCGCGACGAAGGAGCATAGCCAAAGCCTCTGTGACTGAGGAGCAACGCAGGATGGCGGAAAAGGAACCAGCAGATTGTATCATGTTATTTCTGCGCGGCGACTTAACTCGCCCGGCCGCCACGAAAAATATCCGGCCGGAAATTTTGTTCGCTGCGGCAAGGAAATGCTTGGTCGGCTGGCGGCGGAATGATATGGGAATCGCATTGTGAGCCAGGAATCCCTCCCGATCGGTGCCGACAGCCAGATGGAAGCGCACACCCTCGACCATGTGGACCAATACCTGGCGATCGGGAAGCAGGCCGACGCCTCGGACATCCACCTCAGCGTCAACTCGAAGCCGATCTGGCGCAGGTTCGGGATCCTCGAGCCGATCGTGCGCGGGGCTTCCCCGCTCACCGCCGACGACACCCAGCGGCTCGCGATGGGGTTTCTGGACGAAAAGCAGCAGCACCAGCTCGCCGAGCGCGGGGATGTCGATTTTGCCTACTCGAATGCCCTCGGGCGTTTCCGCACGAGCGTCGTGCGCCAGAGGATCGGCTACGACCTCGTGTTTCGCATCATCAGCAGCAACCTGCGCTCGATGGACGAGCTCGGGCTCCCGTCCCAGCTCAAGCTGCTCACCCAATACCAGAACGGGCTCGTGCTCGTGACCGGCTCGGTGGGCAGCGGAAAAAGCACGACCCTGGCCGCGCTCGTTGACGAGATCAACCGCGACCGGCACGACCACATCATCACGCTCGAAGACCCGATCGAATACGTCATCCCCTCGAAGGGCTGCCACGTCACGCAGCGCGAGGTCCACACGCACACGAAGTCGTTCGGCAACGCGCTGCGCGGCGCGCTGCGCGAAGATCCCGACGTGATCATGGTCGGGGAAATGCGCGACCTTGAGACGATCCAGCTCGCGATCACCGCGTCCGAAACCGGCCACCTCGTCCTCGGCACGCTCCATACGAGCAATGCCGCCCGCACGCTCGACCGGGTGCTCGATGTTTTTCCCACCGACCAGCGCGACCAGATCCGGATCATGGTCAGCGAGTCGCTTCGCGGGGTGGTCTCCCAGCAACTCGTGCCGAGGGCCGACGGAACCGGGCGCGCGCTCGCGATCGAGATCCTGATGAACACGCCGGCCGTGGGCAACGTCATCCGGGAGTCCAAGACGTTCATGCTGCCGGGGATCATCCAGACCGGGCGCAAGCTCGGGATGAAGCTCATGGACGATTCGTTGCAGGAGCTGTTCGAGGCGGGGATCATCTCCTCGGAGGAGGCGGTTTACCGGGCCGAGCAAAAAAACCAAATGATGCAGATCACAGGGCACCGCTGACATGGCATACATCGACCAGTTTTTCCAGATCCTCATCGAGACCGGGGCGTCCGACCTCCACCTCGGCCAGGGCCAGTCGCCAAAGATCCGCCAGCACGGCGAGATCATCCCGATCCGCGAGGAGGTGCTCACCGTCGAGGAGATGGCCTACATGCTGCACGAGATCGCTGGCGAGCGGCGGTGGCAGAAATACGAGGAATCCGGCGACCTCGACTTCGCTTACGAGATGAACGAGGACACCCGGTTCCGCTGCAACTACCTCAAGCAGACGAACGGCTACGGCGCGGTCTTCCGGATCATCCCCACAAAAATCAAGACGCTCGAGGAGCTCGGGGTCCCCGCGGTCATCAAGACGTTCGGCCACATGCGCGGGGGGATCGTCCTCGTCACCGGCCCGACCGGCTCGGGCAAGAGCACGACGCTCGCGGCGCTCATTGACTACATTAATTCCAATTTTTCCAGGCACATCGTCACGATCGAGGAGCCGATCGAATTCGTGCATAAAAACAAGCTCAGCATCATCACCCAGCGCGAGGTGCCCGAGCACGCACCCTCATTTCCTGTCGGCCTGAAGGCCGCGCTGCGCGAGGATGCGGACATCGTGCTCGTCGGCGAGATGCGCGACCTAGAGACAATCTCGCTTGCGCTCACCGCCGCCGAGACCGGGCTGCTCGTCTTCGGAACCCTGCACACGAATAACTCGCGCAAGACGGTGGACCGCATGATCGACGTCTTTCCCAGCGACCAGCAGGCGCAGGTGCGCACGATGCTTGCGGCCTCGCTGCGCGGGGTCGTCGCCCAACTCCTCATGAAGCGTCAGGACGTCGGCGGCCGGGTCGCGGTCAACGAGATCCTGGTCGTCAACAACGCGGTCTCGGCGATCGTCCGCGAGGGTGCCACCCAGAAGCTGCAGGACGTCATCGTCGCGGGCAAGGGCGAGGGCATGCAGTTCATGGACGATGCGATCTGGGAGCAGCTCGTCGCCGGGAGGGTCTCCGCACACGAGGCCTACATGAAGGCGATTGATAAGCAGCGGTTCAAAATGTATCTGCCCCCCGAAGAGGAAGGGCTCGCAAACGCGGCCGGCGTGCCGGATGACGTGGATCACCACGAGCTAGGAAAAAAGCCAGCACTCCGGCCGACCACCGCCGTGGATGATCTGAGAAAGCGGATCAAGTCGAAGTAGCCCTTCCTGGCGTGTTTTCTTGTCATGAATGTGAAGTGGCTGGCCGCCCCCCCTGCATGGGCACCCGCGAGATCGAATGCAGTGCCGCATGTGGCTGAACTTCTGACAAACTTGAACGCGCCCTCCGGAATCGCCACAGCGACCGAATTTGGCTCGCCACCCGCCGGATCACGGCTACAGTCGCACAAACAAAGAAATGTCACCCGATATTCAAATTGACGCGCGCGGGACGAAATGCCCGCGACCGATCATCGAGTTGGCGAAGGCGCGCCGGCAGGCCACCGCAGGGTCGCGCATCGTTATCGTCGCCGACGACCTAGCGTTTGAGAGCGACGTGAAGGCGTGGTGCGAGACGACCGGCAACACACTGGATTCGTTCTCCTCCGACGGAGGGGTCCACACGGCGACGATCCGCATCGTCTGAACCTTCCCGCAATGGACGATGATCGCATCACCCGGTTGGAGGAGGAGGTCCGGTCGCTGCGCGGACGCCTCGACAAATGCGAGGCGAAAAACTCGCTTGCGATCGTGTGCTTCAGCGGCGAGTGGGACAAGCTGTTCGCCGCGTTCACGATCGCCAACGGCGCGCTCGCCCTCGGCATGGAGGTCCATATCTTTTTCACGTTCTGGGGAGCCACGTCGGTTAGGAACGGACGTCCTCCGGTCGGCGAGGGTGCCGACGCGCTCCAGCGCGCGTTCTCAGGAATCCTCCCCTCTGCCGCATCGTCCGCACCGCTCTCACGGTTCCACTTCTTCGGGCTCGGAAAATTTTTCCTGCGACGCCTGATGAAAAAGAAGGGTGTTGACGACCTGCCGGCACTGATCCGCAGCGCGCAGGATCTCGGGCTGCACGCGCATTACTGCGACACGTCGCTCCAGCTTTTCGGGTGGTGTCCGGAGGACCTGCTCGAAGCCCGCGACAGCGATTGCTGCGGGGTCTCGACTTTCCTCTCGATCGCCAACCGCAGCCGCACCGTCTTTTTTATATGAACACCACGGACTCCACACATCCTCAGGCACTCGTCGTTCTCACCAGCGGGAAGCAGGACCGCGGCACGCGCGCCACGCTCGCGTTCGCATGGGCCTGCACCAGCCTCGCGCTCGGCAAATCCTCCGCCCTCTACCTCACGATGGAGGGCACGCTCTGGGCGATGAAGGAGTCGGCCGCCGGGGTCCGGGTGGACGGCTTCGAACCGCTTCAGGAATACATCGAGCAATTCCTCCTACTGGGTGGCGAGCTGCTCGTCTGCGCGCCGTGCAGCGAATACTACTGCTGCTTCGACCGGGACAAGCTCGACGGATCGCTCATCGAAGGCTGCAAGGTCGTCGGGCTCTCGACAGTCGTAGGAAAAATCGCCCCCGGCAGCACGTCAGTCGTCACGTTCTAGACCGCCTGCCGGCATGCCCCTCCCCGACAGCCCGATTTCTGCCGCCCCGGACGCCTCAAAAATCGAGGGTCCGCTTGGGGCACTCGGGGCGCGCGATCCCGCCGCAGCCGCAGATTTGCTCCCGATCATCGCGTCGGTCGAAGTGCTCAGAAATTGCCTTGCGGAGGCGGAGGTGCTGAACCGTCGGCTCGCCGAGGTCAGTGCCCGTGCGACCGAGTTGGTCGCGGAAAACGAGATAAAAAACGAGAGCATCGCACTGCTCAATAGCTCGCTCTCCGGCGCGAACGCGCGGGCGGCCGAGCTGGTGGCAGAAAACGAGATCCGCACGCAGGAGCTGGCCGAGGCGAACGCGTTCCTGCGCGATGCGGTCGAAAAAAAGTCGAAGTGGCTCGGCTTTGCGGCGCACGACCTGCGCGGCGGGATCGGCGGAATCCACGGCTTGGTCTCGATGCTCCTCGACGGGGCGGACGGGGAGTGTGGTCACGGCACCATCGTGGAGCCGCTCAAGCTCGTCGAGGAGGAAAGCGCGCGGCTGCTCGAGCTCCTCTCCTCGCTTCTCGAAATGGCGCGCGGCGAGCAGGGGCGGATCTCTCTCGACCGGGCACCGACCGACCTTGCGGCACTCACCCTCTCTGCCATCGCGTTCCACACGCGCGCGGCCTCCGCAAAAAACCAGACGATCGCCTCCGAGCTCGGGGCCGGATGTCCGACGGTCGTCGCCGACCCGCACAGGATCCGCCAGGTCATTGACAACCTGATCTCAAACGCGATCAAGTTCGGTCCGCCCGGCTCGCAGCTCGATGTGAGCCTCACCGCGACCGGCAACGAGGTCGTCTGGTCGGTCGCCGATCAGGGGCCGGGCCTCGCACCGGAGGATTTCCCCAAGCTCTTCCAAAGCTTTCAGAAGCTTTCCGCACTGCCGACCGCCGGGGAATCCAGCACCGGGCTCGGGCTCGCGCTCTCGGGAAATATCGTCGAGCTCCACCTCGGCAGGATCTGGGCGGAGAACCGGACGGACGGAATGGGCGCGATGTTTTCCTTCGCGCTGCCCACCGCCACGGCCGCGCCCGCATCCCATCGCGTGCTCATCCTCGACAGCGACCCCGCCTGCCGGAACCTCGCCTGCGCAGTCCTTGCCGGGCTCGGCCACGTCGCCACCGCCTGCGAATCCCTCTCCGAAGTCGTCCACTCGACATCCGATGGTCGGCCAGACGCAATCCTTGCCGACATCCGGATGTCGCCGCGCGAGCTTCGCGCGGCACTCGATGCTGGAAACGCCGCCGCGCCCCAGATCCCGCTGGTCGCGCTCTCCTCAACCGACGAGGTGCTCGGCGACGCGGCGGCGGGCTGGGCCGGACAGCTTCTCAAGCCGCTCGATCCCGAGCTGCTGCGCGCGATGCTGCACCGGCTGCTGCAGCCGATAGAAACCGGCGCACGATGAGCGGGACGCTGGATGTTCTTCTGATCGAGAGCGACTCCGAGACCGCCCGTGCGACCCTCGCCGCACTCTCCCCGAAGTGGCACTGCAAGATGGTCCCCGCCACCGAAGCGGCTGAGGAATTCCTCGACACGCGCACCGTGAAGGTCCTGCTCTGCAGCGACGACCTCCCCGGCGAAACCGGGCTCATGTTCCTCGCGCGCACGAAGGACCGCTGGCCGAAGCTCCGGAGGATCCTTCTCGCTCCCGATCTCGACGGGGAGCTGTTCTTTCACGCCATGCGCGAGGTCAGCCTTTTCGACTACCTGACGAAGCCGGTCGTGGCATCGGAGCTCATGACTACGGTCGCGCGAGCCCGCACGCAGTTCCACGCAGCCGAGCGCCTCGCGCCCGCCGTGCTGGAACCGCACGCGGCGACAGCCGTGCCCGTGCCCGACTTGGCACCCGCGAAAGCCGGCTGGCCGCACGAGGGCGCGCTGCTCGCCCTCGGATGCGCCATCGGCTCCGCGCTCACTCTTCTCGCGCTTGGCCTCCTCTATTTGCTCAAGACAGAAGCCGGGGTTGACCTGTTCCCGCTCCTCCACCTCCGCGATATTTTTTAAGGCGGGGGCATCACGGCCGCCGGGCGATGGTTTCCGGGCATTGCCGGCAGGCGGCCGATCATCTACCATGCGCGTGTGATTTTTGAAACCCTCCGGTCCGCGATGGACCTCTACACGCACCTGCCGCGCTACCATGAGATCCTTTCGATCCTTTTCAAATATGGGTTTTCCGACGTCCTGCGGCTGGTCGCGCTCCAGCGGATCCTTCGGATCGAGGACGCCACGATCAAGATCCACCCGGACGACGCGATCCTCTCGCAGTCGCTTCCGGTCAGACTCCGGCTCGCTCTCGAGGAACTCGGGCCGACGTTTATCAAGTTCGGCCAGATCCTCAGCAGCCGGAGGGATCTGATCACCGACGAGTATTTTGTCGAGCTCACCAAGCTCCAGAGCGGGGTGCCGCCATTCTCGGGTGCCGAGGCCGAGGCGATCGTCGAGCGCGAACTCGGGCATCCGGTCAAAAGACTGTTCAAGAAATTTGGAAAAAATCCGATCGGCAGTGCCAGCATCGCGCAGGTCCACAAGGCAGAGCTTCCGGACGGCACACAGGTCGCGGTGAAAATCCAGCGACCGGACATCGAGAAGACGATCACGCTCGACGTGGCGATCCTCCACGATCTTGCCCGGTTCGTCGAGAAGCACGTCCCGGAGGTCGCCGGGCTCAACCCGACCGGCGTCGTCCAGGAGTTCACAGAAACCCTCCAGCGGGAGCTCGACTTCGAGAACGAGGCGTCGAACGCGGAGCGGTTCGCCGACCAGTTCGAGGGAAACCCCGACCTCCGGGTCCCGAAAATCTACCGCAGCCACTCGAACGCTCGCGTGCTCACGATGGATTTCCTCACTGGAACCTCGGTAAGCGATCTCCCGGGGCTCGACGCTCTCGGCATTGATCCCGCGAAGCTCGCCGTCACGATGACTACGATCATCTACGAGCAGATTTTCACCCACGGGTTTTTCCACGGCGACCCGCATCCCGGGAATATGACCGTCCTGCCCGACTCCCGCATCGTCCTCTTCGACTACGGGATGATGGGAAAATTCACCCCGCAGATGCGCGAGAGCATCGCGCTGCTTGTCAGCGGACTCGCAGAAAAAAACCACGCGCAGACGACCCGCTCGATCCTCGACCTTTCCGAGGAGGGGATCGCCAAGGACCAGGTCCTCCTCCAGTCGGAGGTCGAGAAATTCGCCGAGATGAACCTCAGCCGCCCGCTGCGCGAAATCCGCCTCGGCGAGGTGCTCAACAGCCTTCTCGACCTGCTGCGCGACAACCATCTTCGGATGAAGCCGGCATTCTACCTCGGGATCAAGGCACTCGCGCAGGTCGAGGCGATCGGCCGGACGCTCGACCCCGACCTCAATTTCATCATGCTCGGCGAACCGTATGCATCCCGCGTCCTGCTCGGAAAATTCGGTGCCGGTCGGGTCGGGGGGATCCTCAAGGGGGTGGTGCTCGAGGCGCTCGACTTCCTGCGCGACTTCCCGGGCGACTTCCGCCAGCTCTACCAAAGCATCCGCCGCGGAAAGCTCAACATCCCGCTCGAGCACAAGATTGATCCCAAGGGGTTCGAGCCGCTCCGCTCGACCCTCGACTCGATCGCCAACCGGCTCGCCAACGCGATCCTCACCGCGGCCGTCCTCATCTGCTCAAGCATCGTCCTCCTCGCCTCCGTGCCCCCGCACATCAGCCACGTCAGCATCCCCGGCATCGTCGGCCTCCTCTTCGGTGCCTACATGTGCCTGCGCCTCGTCTTCTCGATCTGGAAACACGGCGGACTTTAGTCACGAAATAAGCTTTCCCGACGGTAAACCCATGCGGCGAGTGCCAGCATCGCGAGCGCACGGAGGAGTCCGACCGGATTCGAGACCCGGAGAAGCCCGGCCCCGCCGAAGCACGAGCACCGGACGTCGAGCCCGCGGGCGAGTGCCCACGCGTAGAGGAGCGCAAACGCGAGCGTGAGCCCGGTGGCGGCAAGCGCGCCTGCCGACCGGAAGCGTCTTCCGAGCAGTGCCAATCCGGTAAGAAGCTCAAAGACCGGCATTCCCAGCGCAAGCGGCCCAACAGACCACTCAGGTAGGAAGCGGAACCCTGCGATCCCCTCGGCAAACGCGGCGGGATCGGGCAGCTTCAGAAGGCCCGCGACAATAAAAACCGCCGCCAAAATCCCGCGCGCGATCATTGAGGCAACCCCGCTCGCGTCCATTCGTCCCAGCCGCCCGCAAAGACATCCACATTCCGGTGGCCGGCCGCACAGAGTGCCAGCGCAACGATCCGGCTGTCCCGGCAATCAGCACCCGTACAATACACGAGCACCGCCCGTTCCCTGTCGCCGGACAACGCGCGCGCGTCCGCAACGCGCGAGACCGGAAGATTGATCGCGCCCGGGATATGGCCGTCCTCGAAGAAGTCCGGCTCGCGCGCGTCAATGAACAATGTGTCGCCCACCCGCCAAGCCGCCTCCGCACCCGCGAGGGTGACGGCACCGGGCATGCCCGCCTCGTCGGACGGATGATCGGCCGGGGCGCGATACGGGACCGGCAGCGGGTCGGACCGGAGCCGATTGGCAGCGAATCCGACCGCCAGCGACAAGAGAAATCCCGCCGCCACAAGCACCGCGTCGCGAAAGACATTTTCCGCAGTCATTCTGCGTCAGTGCTTGTTGGGCTCCGTCCGCGCGGCTACTTCCGACGCGCGTGAAGCCGTCCGTAAGGGCTCATGTCGGCGCGCAGGCGGGCAAAGAGGGACGTGCCGTCATGGAAGCTCCAGTCGTTGAGCACCCGGTAGATCGCGAGCTTCACGAAGTCGAGGGCAAACATCCACGCGAGGTTATAGACCCAGACCCAGCCGATAATGTCCCACGGGAGCGCGGGGATGATCGTCCCGACGCCAAACCCGCAGAGCAGGACCGCGACAAGCTGCGTGCCGACGATCGCCCCGAACAGCCGGATGTCCGGGAACGGGGATTTCCAGAACGGCCCGACCGAGCGGGTGAGGAAGAGCATGAGGTGCCCGCCGGCGACGAGCTGCAGAAACATCATCGTCTGGATGTGGCCGGTATCCAAGTGATACCAGCTCTTGCCGAGGAAGAGGAGCATGAAGCTCTCGACGACCGAGGCGATGCCGAGGATCGAGGAGATGAGGAAAACCCTCGGCATGTCCCACTTGACCGGCTTTGGCGCGGCGAGCGCGTTGTCGAATGCGATCGTCATGATCGGCAGGTCGTCGAGCAGCGCAAGCGCGATGATCATCACTGCGGTGAGCGGAAAAAAGTCGTAGCACACGACCGAGGTGACGACGAAGAACATGATCGCGACGGTCATTGCGACCCGGTAGAGCATGTAGCTCATCATCCGCTCGAAGATCCTTCGAGCCTCCTTGATCCCGTCAATGATGACCGAGAGCCCGGGGGCGGTGAGGATGAGCGAGGCGGCGGCACGGGCGGCATCGGTGGCACCCGAGACCGCGATCCCGACGTCGGCCTGCTTGAGCGCGGGCGCGTCATTCACCCCGTCTCCGGTCATGCCGACGATGTGCCCGGCCTCTTGGAGTGCCTTGACGACCCCGTATTTGTGCTCGGGAAAAACTCGAGCAAACCCGTCGGCGGCCACGATTTTCTGCTCCGAGCCGGGCGGCAGGCTGCCGTTCGTGGAATCCGCGCCGAAGAGGTCGGTCGCGAGCTGGATGTTCGCGCCCATCCCGAGTTCGCTCGAAATCGTGCGGGCGATCGCGACGTCGTCGCCGGTCACCATCTTCACGACGACCCCGAGCTCGCGGGCGTCTTCGATCGTCTGTTTCGAGTCGGTGCGCGGCGGGTCCATGAGCGGGAGGATTCCAAGGAATTTCCATGTCGTGCCGTCGTCGCTGCGGGCGGAAGCGAGAGCGCGCATCCCGTTCGCAGCGAGCGCGGCGACCTGGCCCTCGACCGACTTGCGCATCGTGTCGTCGGGATTGCAGAGCGCGAGGATCACGGCCGGCATCCCCTTCGTCGCGCGGAACGTTTTTCCGGCGGCGTCCAGCACGGTCGCCTCCGTGCGCTTGCTCACTGGGTCGAACGGAACATATGCGGTCTGCTGGAACCCCCCGAGCGCGGAGGGATCGGCCAGCCCGGCCATGACCGCGATGTCGATCGGATCCTTGTCCTCGGCCTTCGAGGCCAGCGAGCCGGCCAGAATGACGTCCTGCGCGGACGCATCGCCCCATGGCTGGATCTCGCCGAGGGTCAGCTTATTCTGTGTGAGCGTGCCGGTTTTGTCCGAGCAAAGGATGTCAATGCCGGCGAGTTCCTCGATGGATTCCAGGCGCGAGACGATCGCCTTTTTCATCGCGAGCCGCTTGGCACCGAGAGCCATCGTCACCGAGAGCACGGCCGGCGTCGTAAACGGCACCGCCGCCACAAGCAGCACGAGCACGTATTCCGCCAGCTTGAAAAGATCGGTCTTGTTGAAATGCCCGCGCATCCCATCGAGTTGGTCAATCACCAGCACCGCCGCCAGCGCGATCGTCAGGACGATGAGAAAATTGCCGATCCCCACGACCGCCTGCTGGAAATGGGACTTTGCGCCCGCACCGGCCACAAGCTTCGCCGTGCGACCGAAAAATGTGCTCTCCCCGGTCGAGGTCACAACTGCCGTCATCTCACCTTTTTTCACGATTGATCCGGAATAGATGGTGTCGCTTTTTGTCTTTGTGACGGCCAGCGACTCGCCGGTCAGCGCGGCCTGGTCCACGTCAATGTAATCCCCTTCGACGAGCGTGCCATCGGCCGGCACCACGTCGCCGAGCCGCACGCGAACGATGTCACCGGGGACGAGCGCGGAGGCCGCGATGTCGCCCCACTTGCCGCCCCGAAGTGCCTTCGCAGTGAGCGCGAGCGAGTTCTTGAGCGTGGCCAGCGCGCTCGACGCCGCGCTCTCCTCCCAAAACCCGAGCACTCCGTTGAAGATCAGCATGAACATGATGATCGAAAAATCCACCCAGTCCTGGATCAGCAGCGCCATCACCGCCGGTGCCTCGACCATCCATGGCAGCGGACCCCAAAAATAGCTGAGAAACTTCAGAAGCGCGCTCTCCTTCTCCTGCTCGATCTCGTTCGCACCAAATTTTTCAAGCCGCGACTTCGCTTCCGAATCCGCCAGTCCGGCGGCCGGGTCAACCCCCAGTTCACGAAGCGTTTCTTCCGCAGATTTCGGGGGCGTGTCAGTGGTATTCATGATCGAAGTTTCATGGGATGGCTAGCATGTCAGCGGGCCGGTGACGATACAAAAATCGGCTGCGAGTGACTGTCGCCCCTACCGGATTTTGTAGCCGTTCACGGCCAATAATTGAGAAGAAAAGGTAGAGGATGCAGCGTTTAGGGCTGGACTCGTCGTGGGTAGTTGCTGTAATCTTCGCGCCATGAC
>DYRS01000077.1 GCA_020718585.1 Chthoniobacter flavus | reverse complement strand
AGAGTGATCGATGTCATGATAAAATTTCAGGCAAGCGAGCCGCATCATCACGTGCGGCCCTCCTCTTGACAATCAATCCTCGACGATCACTGGCCGCCGGCGATCGGCGAGCATCCGGAGGCCTGCGCGCCATGCACCGAGAACGGTGCCGGGTTGAGAGTTCCGACGCGGAGGAATTCCTGGTAGGCCTTGTGGATTTTTGTGAGGAGCGATCCGCTGGCCATCGGGACGACGGTATGGCGGGGGAGTTTCCAGCCGAGCTGCTCGGCGATCTCAAGGCCCATGCTCCTGTGAGCCGCCCCGTCTGAACATCACAGATGCGTGCTCTTCGGCTCATCTGAGATACCCGATCCCCAACGCCCCCGCGCCGGACAGATCAGCGATTTTTGGTGTCCGGCCGAAGTTGCCGGAGTGCCTCGTAGAGGACGATGCCGACCGAGGTCGCGAGGTTGAGGCTGCGGGCTCCCGCGTCCATCGGGATCGTAAGGCAGCGTCCGGGATTTTCCCGGAGAAGCGATTCCGGCAGACCCCGCGTCTCGCGCCCGAAGACCAGGTGGTCGCCATCGGCAAAGGATTCGCTCCAGTAGTGCCTGTCCGATTTGGTGGTGAGAAGAAAAAACCTGGCCTCCGGGCTGGCGGCGCGGAGCTCGGGGAACGACGCCCACCGCCTGATATCGCACCGCCCCCAGTAGTCCATGCCCGCGCGCCTGAGGGATTTTTCGTCGAGGGAAAATCCGAGGGGGCCGACAAGGTGAAGCCGGGCACCCGCCGCAAGGCAGAGGCGCGCGATGTTGCCGGTATTCGGAGGGATCTCGGGTTCGATCAAAACGACATGAAGCATCGGAAATTCTCGCGCGGCGGGAAGGCGCGACAGTCAATCCGCCGATGTGGGCCGCGCTTCGGAAGCCCGCGCGCCCTTGTGCACGGGAACGACGATCACCGGGCAGGGGGAATGCCTGAGAACTCCGGTGACGACGCTGCCGCTGAAAAGGTGGTAGAGCGCGCCGTGGCCGTGCGAGCCGAGCACGATGAAATCGGCACCCACCGACTCCGCCATCTCAAGGATTTCGTCCGCCGCAAGCCCGATGAGCGCCTCGCACGCGACATCGAGTCCGGCCGCGCGGAGCGGAGCCGCAAGCGCTTCCAGGCGCATCTTCGATCCGTCAACCTGGCCGTCGTCAACATCCGGCGGCGGAGGGGTCGCGATGACATCCATCCCCGCTCCGACCGGCACATACGTGGCGACCGGCTCGATGACGTGGAGGAGGACGAGCCTTGCGTCGAGCGAGCGCGCGAGCGCCCCGGCGGCGGCAAGAACTTTTTCGGCGACCGAGCTGGTATCGAGCGGAACGAGGAGGGTTTTCATACTGTTTTCCTACTTGATCGCGGCTTGGCTTGCGAGAAAAACCGGCGATAGTTGTGGGGTGGATGACATGTTTCTGGAACCGGACGCCGGGGCTGCACCCGACGCGCCGCTCGCCGCGCGGATGCGTCCGCGCACGCTCGGGGAATACGCCGGGCAGCTTCACATCCTTGGGCCGGGAAAGCTCCTGCGGCGCGCTATCGAGTCGGACCGGATTTCCTCGCTCATCCTCTACGGGCCGCCGGGCACCGGGAAGACGACGCTGGCGCAGGTGATCGCCGGAGCGACGCGCGCGAAATTCGAGCGCCTGAGCGGGGTCGAAAGCAACGTGGCGGACATTCGTCGGGTCATCGCGGGAGCGGCCATGCGGCGCGCGAAGTCGAAGACAATCCTCTTCGTGGACGAAATCCACCGGTTCAACAAGGCCCAGCAGGATGTCCTGCTGCCGGAGGTCGAAAGCGGGTTGGTCCGGCTGATCGGCGCGACCACCCAGAATCCGTTTTTCAGCGTCAACAGCGCGCTCCTCTCCCGCTCGCAGGTTTTCCAGCTCCAGCCGCTCTCGGAGGCCGAGCTGGCCGACCTCATGCGGCGGGCGCTCGACGATGCCGAGCGCGGGCTGGGCGGACGCGGGATCGCGCTCGAGCCCGACGCCGCCGCGCACCTCGCCCGGCTTTCCGATGGCGACGCCCGGCGGTGCCTGAACGCTCTGGAAATCGCCGCCCTCACCACCCCGCCCGGCCCGGCCGGGAGCGTGCTCATTTCGCTCGCCGCTGCGGAGGACAGCATCCAGGGGAAGGCGGTCGTCTATGACGGCGCCGGCGACGACCACTACGACACGATCAGCGCGTTCATCAAGAGCATGCGCGGAGGCGACCCCGACGCCGCGCTGTACTGGCTTGCCAAAATGCTGCACGCCGGCGAGGACATCCGGTTCATCTCCCGCCGGATCGTGATCTGCGCGAGCGAGGACATCGGGATGGCCGACTCAAACGCGCTCGTTGTCGCTATGGCCGCGCAGCAGGCGGTCGAGTTTGTCGGGCTCCCCGAGGCGAACCTCATCCTCGCGCACGCAACCGTGTATCTGGCCACCGCACCGAAGAGCAACCGCTGCACGGTCGCGATCGGAAAAGCCTCGCAGGAGGTCCGCGACGGGCGCACGCTCGCGGTCCCGGCGCACCTCCGCGACGGCCATTACAAAGGCTCCGAGCGCCTCGGCCACGGGAAGGGCTACAAATACAGCCACGACTTCGAGGGATCGTATGTCCCGCAGGCGTATCTCCCGGAAGGGCGCCGGTATTATGAGCCGACCGAAAACGGCATGGAAAAACGCGTCGGCGAACGCCTCGCCCACTGGCGCGCGATTTACGAAGCCGCCGCCAAGGAAGCCTGATCCGCCTCGACCGCCTCGCAGACGTCGCGCCATCCGGGGAAATTCCATGTGTTCGGAAACCCCGCGCACTGGAGCGGTTTGACCGCCTGGATCCGGCAGTCCCGCCCGTCGAGAAAAATGCACGCCCCGTCCGGGTGCTCGGTCAGCGCGAGCCCGTCGCGCGACGGGCGCAGCCGGGTGAAGCGTGCGATGAACTCGCGCTCTTCGATCCCGAGGAACCCGGCGATCCGCGCGATGTCGTCATCCGTGACCTTCACAAACCCGGGCCAGCGGCAGCAGTTCGTGCAGCGCTGGCAGAGGAATCGGGGCGTCCGCAAGGCATCCCCCGCGCAGAGGCGTCCGTTGGCCAGACCGCAGGCGTCGAGCCCCAGTGGAAAATCACCGTGCATCGTCCCCCGTATAATCCGTGTCGTATCCACAAAGTCTGGTTTGTCCCGCGCGATTTCCTGCGACACGTCCACATACCCGTGGACATGGCTGCGAAAACGCAGGCGATCCCCCGGATGGTTGCCGCAACCCAGAGTGCCGAGGAGGGTCACGGCTCCATCCTTGAGAAAGCACCGATGCTCCAGAAAGGCCCGAGCAGACGCTCGATCCGACTTGAACGACTTTCATTTCTGACAACCATTATAAGAGGAGCTCCATTCTCTTGCATCATTCTTTTTCATCACTACCCAGTGCTCGCACCTCCGGTATTGCGCTCCCGCCAGTCATCAAGCGGCACGGTGAAAAAGCTTCAAAACAATCAGTTAAACAGTTCTTAACAAGCCTGTTATAAGAATAATAGACCGCTTTCCAATTAAGGAGCATCCGTACGGGCGCGCAACGGAGTTCATCAAAGCCGCGCTGCCCGCCGCCGAGAAAACGGGCGTCACCATCGCGGTGGAAAATGTCAGGAACAAAAATTGCCATGCAAAGAACGTCCGGCGCGCGTAGAATGCGCGTGCATGAAATCCATTTTATCCCGCGCAGCCATGCTGGACGGTCTCCTATTTTCTGGATGCGCATCGCGCCCGCCGCTGGCCACCGTTCCCTCGGTGGACATCGCCAGCTACTCCGGCAAGTGGTTACGGAAGTCGGGGTCGGTCGCAAAATGACGCTGATTTTCAAACTGGAGGCACTGCATGCTTGAGGCATGGACCGCTTGGATGGAGCAGGGGATGCTGCTCATCGAGCAGAGCGGATGGCTCGGCTGGGTCTGGTTTGTCATCCTTTACGCGGCTTCCTGTGTTCTGTTTCTTCCCGGCTCGGTGCTGAGCTTCGGCGCGGGCGCGGTCTATGGGTTCTGGGGCGGCACGCTTCTTGTCTCGATCGGCTCGGTCGCGGGGGCGCTCGCCAACTTCCTCTCGACCCGCTACCTCCTCCGCGGGTGGATGGCCAGAAAGTTTGCGCGCAGCAGGAGATTCCACGCGCTCGATCACGCGGCAACGAACGACGGATGGAAGCTCGTCCTGCTCACGCGGATTTCGCCGATTCTCCCGCACAGCCTGGTGAGCTGTGCGTTCGGGCTGTCACGGATCTCGTTTTCCCGCTACCTGCTTGCCTCGTGGATCGGATTTCTTCCGATCAGCGCGGCCTACGCCTACGGCGGCGCGGTCATCGGCCGCGCCGCGAAGGGTGGTCTTCACCAAGGCCCGTGGGCATGGGCCGCCTACGCCGCAGAACTCGCAGTCACGGTTCTGATCACCATCTGGATTACCCGCATCGCCCACCGCGCGCTCAAGTCCCACGCGCCGGAAGTCGCCGAAGCAATCGCCGAAGAGCCGGAGGAATAGCCGGAAAAATCCACGGCGCCTTCATCCCTTTTCCCGCATGTGGGCGGCTGAATTTACCGGTTTACAAGCTGTTGCCGGGGTTGTTCTATTTCGCGAATGAAGTTCTCCCTCGGCATTGATTACGGAACCAATTCGGTGCGTGCGCTGATCGTGCGGTGTTCGGACGGGGCGGAGCTCGGGTCCTGCACGGTCGGGTATCCGTCGGGAAAAGAGGGTGTCCTGCTCGATCCCAAAGACCCGCACCTCGCGCGGCAGCATCCGGGAGATTATTTAAAATCCTTGGAAAAGTGCGTGGTCGGCGCGCTGGCGGAGGCGGCGAAGACGAGGGGATTCCGCGCGGAGGCGGTCGTCGGGATCGGGGTGGACACGACCGGGTCGAGCCCGATTCCGGTGGATGCCTCGAACCGGGCGATCGGGATGCTGCCGAAGTGGAGGAAGAATTTGAACGCGCAGTGCTGGCTCTGGAAGGACCACACAAGCTGGCGCGAGGCTGCCCGGATCACCGAACTCGCGGCGCAGCACCGTCCGCATTTCATCGCGAAATGCGGGAACACGTATTCCTCGGAGTGGTTCTGGAGCAAGATCTGGCACTGCCTGAAGACCGACCGAGCGGCATTTGGGGCGGCGCATTCGTGGGTCGAGCTTTCCGACTGGATTCCGTCGGTGCTTGCGGGGGTCGGCGATCCGGCGGACGTCCGGCGCGGGATCTGCGCGGCCGGGCACAAGGCGCTCTTCTGCGACGAGTGGGGCGGGCTTCCTGACAAGGAGTTTTTGGCGATGCTCGACCCGAAGCTGGCGGCGCTCCGCGACCGGCTTTACGCGGACGCGCACGATGCGAACGGCTCGGCCGGCGCGCTCTGCCCGGCGTGGGCGAAGCGTCTTGGCCTGCCGACCGGGATCCCGATTGCGATCGGCGAGATGGACGTCCACTACGGCGCGCTCGGGAGCGGGATTGCCGAGGGGACGCTGGTGAAGGTGATCGGGACATCCACCTGCGATTGCGCGGTCGTGCCCGTGACCAAGAACGTCGCCGATATCCCCGGGATCTGCGGGATCGTGAAGGGTGCGATCCTGCCCGGATTTTACGGGATCGAGGCCGGGCAGTCGGCGGTCGGAGATATTTTCAAGTGGTGGATCGAGACCGTGTGCGGCGGGGACGCCGGGGTGTATGGGCGGCTTGAAAAGGAAGTCGCCGCTGAGTTGCCCGGGCGGAGCGGGCTGCTGGCACTCGACTGGAATAACGGGAACCGCACGATCCTTGTGAACCCGATGCTCACCGGGCTGGTGCTCGGCACGACCCTGCAGACGACGCGCGCGGAGATTTACCGAGCACTGATCGAGGCGACCGCGTTTGGGGCGCGCGCGATCATCGAGCGAATCGAGGAATACGGGGTGCCGGTGAAGCGGGTTGTGTGCGCCGGCGGCATCGCCGAGAAGAGCCCGATGCTCATGCAGATCTATGCGGATGTCACCGGGCGCACGATGCAGGTCGCCGGGTCGAGCCAGGCGTGCGCGCTCGGCGCGGCGGTCTCGGCCTCCGTGCTGGCCGGCGAGCACCGGGATTTCCCCTCCGCCCAGCGGGCGATGACCTCGGTGAAGCCGCTTCAATACAGACCACGGCCCGCCGCGCGAAAAACCTACGACAAGCTCTACGCGCTCTACATGACGCTGCACGACGCATTCGGCGGCGTGAACAAGGCCGCCGACCTCTCGGGCACGATGCGCGATCTCATCGAGATACGCCAGTCGCAAACCCGCTGACAATTTTCCAACAACAACACACCATGTATCTTCCGCTTGGTACCTACTCACCAGAAATCAAGCTCGGCCTCGTCTCGGCCTCACGAAACTGTTTCCCCCGCGCGCTTTCCGAAGAGCGCGCGCAGCGGCTGCTCGAAGCCGCACGCGCGGCCGGGATCGCGCTCACGACGCCGGAGGGCGAATGCGCGGTCGTCGAGACCAAGGAACACGCAGTCGAAGCCGCGCGCCAGCTCAGGGCCGCCGGATGCGATGCCGTCGTTTTTTACCTCGGAAATTTCTCGCCCGAGATCGAGGACGCGTGGTTCATCAAAAATTTCGACCGTCCGGTGATGCTTCTGGCGGCGGCGGAGGAATCCGGCTCGTCGCTTTTGCAGAAGCGCGGCGATGCGCTGTGCGGGCTGCTTTCGGCCGCGCTTGGGGTGGGCAAGCGCGGGCTTCTCGGCAGGGTCCACATCCCGGAGGCACCGGTCGTGAGCGCGGTCGAGGGGGCTGCCGAAATTGCGCACTTCCTCAAAATCGTAAAGATCGTGAAGGGCACAGGCAACGCGACCGTTGGGCTGTTCGGCCCGCGCCCGCGCGACTTCGAGACGTGCAACTACAACCTCGCCTCAGTGAACTCGATCGGGGTCGAGGTCGAGGAGCTCGGGCTCTTCGATCTGCAAAACGAGGTCAGGCGGATTAAAGAATCCGAGGGCGCGGCGGAGATCGCGGCCGAGATGAAAAGCGAGCTGCCGAGCATTCCGGACGACGTCGAGTTTGTCGGGCGGCTTTCGACATATGAGAAGGCGATGAAGGCATTTCGCGACCGGCTGAAGCTCTCCGGCGCGGCGACCCAATGCTGGAGCGAGCAGGAGTTCAGCCTCCGGCATGTCCCGTGCTACATCAACGGGCGGATGGCGCAGGGCGGGTTCCCGATCGCCTGCGAAAACGACTGCTACTCGCTGATCTCCGAGCTCTGCGCGCAATACGCATCGGACAACGCAGTCGCGATCCTCGACATCAACCACAGCATCCCGAAGGACCTCCACGAGAGCCTTGCCGGGTATCCGCTCGCTGACATGGTCGGGATGTTCCACTGCGGGAACGCCGCACCGAAGCTCCTGAAAAATCCCGAGATGAAATACCAAGTGATCATGAAGCGTCTGATGGAGCCGGAGACTCCGGCCGATATCACCCGCGGCACGCTCGAGGGCCAGTTCATCGGATCGCCGATCACGGTCGTCCAGATGCACGGGGTCGGTGACAAAATGCGCGCGTATATCATCGAAGGCCACTTCCTCGACCTCGATCCGAAGACGTTCGGGGCGACCGGCACCGCGTATCTGCCCGGCTTCGGACGGTTTTACCGGCATGTCCTGCTCGGGCGGTTCCACCACCACGCGGCGGTCGCATTCAGCCACTGCGGCGCCGCGCTATTCGACGCGTTCAAGCTGCTCGGTTTCGCCGAGGTGTTCACCCCGAACCCCGACTGCGTCCCCTACCCCGGCGAAAACGTCTTCCGCGGGATGCTGAAGGCAAAATGAACTACGAGGATCTGAGGTCCGAGTGCTGCGAGGCGAACCGCCTGCTGCCCGCCTGCGGGCTCGTGGACCTGACGTTCGGGAACGTGAGCGTCGGCGATCCTGCGAAGGGAATTTTTGCCATCAAGCCGAGCGGGGTCGCCTACGACCAACTTGTGCCGACCGACATGGTGATCGTTGATTTCGACGGACGCGTCATCAAGGGAAAATTGCGTCCATCGTCGGACATGCCGACCCACCGGCGGCTGTTCATCGGGTTTCCTGGCATCCGTTCGGTCGTGCACACGCACTCGCGGAACGCGGTCGCATTCGCGCAGGCCGGGAGAGAAATTCCGATTTTTGGGACGACCCACGCCGACTATTTCCGTGGTCCGGTGCCGGTGACCCGCGCGCTGACCACGGGCGAGATCGAAGGCGACTACGAATGGGAGACCGGGAACGTCATCGTCGAGCGGTTTGCAGGAATCGAGCCGCTTGACATCCCGGCCGTGCTCGTTCGCAACCATGGCCCGTTCACATGGGGTGGGTCGACCGGGAAGGCGGTCGAAAATGCGCAGGCACTCGAAATCGTCGCCGACATGGCAATCAAAACCCTGTCAATCCACCCCGCCACCCCACCGATGGGCGACGCCCTGATCGGTAAACATTTTCTGCGAAAGCACGGAAAATCCGCCTACTACGGGCAGCCGGCGGACATCGTCTGACCCGGAGTCCGACACGCCGGAGATTTAAAAAACCATGTCCCACCCGTCGTTCCGTTCGTTCTGTGAAAAATTAGAATCCGCCGGCGAGCTCCGCCGGATCTCCGCTCCGGTTGCGACCGAACTCGAGATCACCGAGCTCGCCGACCGCGAGATGAAGTCGCCCGGCGGCGGCTCGGCACTCCTCTTCGAATGCCCGATGATCGGCGGCCGGAAATCCGCATTTCCGCTGGCGATCAACTCGATGGGCTCGCGCAGGCGGATGGCGATGGCGCTCGGGCTCGAGCGGGTGGACGAACTCGCCGACCGGATGCAATTTCTCCTGAAGGCGAAGCCGCCGCGCACGCTCGGCGAGGCGATCGAGCTCCTGCGCAACGGGATCGGGGTCATCCACGCCCGGCCGCGCCACGTCCGCTCGGCCGCCTGCCAAGATGTCGTCCACCGACCGGGCGGCAAATTTTCCCTCGACGACCTGCCGATCCTACGTTGCTGGCCGGACGACGGCGGGCGGTTCGTGACTCTGCCGACCGTCTATACGAAGGATCCCGACACCGGCGACCGAAACGTCGGGATGTATCGGATGCAGGTCTATGACGGGTGGACGACGGGCATGCACTGGCAGGTCCACAAGGTCGCCGCGCGGCATGGGAAACGGTATTACGAGCGCGGGGAAAAAATGCCGGTCGCGGTCGCGCTCGGCGGCGACCCTGCGCTCACGTTTGCCGCGACGGCACCGCTTCCCGACGGACTCGACGAAATCCTTTTCGCCGGATTCGCGAGAAAAAGGTCGGTCGAGCTGGTGAAGGCGGTGACCGTGGACATCGACGTGCCGGCGGACGCAGATTTCGTGCTCGAGGGCTATGTGATGCCCGGCGAGGTGCGTCCGGAGGGTCCGTTCGGCGACCACACCGGGTTCTACACCGGCGTCGAGGATTACCCGGTCTTCCACCTCACCGCGATCACCCACCGCCGGGATGCCATCTACCCCGCAACGATCGTCGGGATCCCTCCGATGGAGGATTTTTACATGGGCGAGGCGAGCGTGAGGATTTTTCTGCCGGTCTTCAAAATGAATTTCCCCGAGATCGTGGACATGGCGCTCCCTGCGGAAGGCGTCTTCCACAACCTCGTCTTCGTCTCGATCCGCAAGCAATACCCGCATCAGGCCTACAAGATCATGCACGGGCTCTGGGGGATGGGGCAGATGATGTTCGCCAAATACATCGTGGTGGTGGACGACGACTGCGACGTCCACAACACAAGCGAGGTCCTCTTCCGGCTCTGCGCAAATACCGACCCGCAGCGCGACAGCACATTTGTGAAAAACCCGTCCGACTCGCTCGACCACGCGCCCTCAATCGTCAACGTCGGCTCGCACATGGGGTTCGACGCCACCCGCAAGCTCCCCGGCGAAGGCCACACCCGCGGCTGGCCCTCACTCGTCAAAATGTCGCCCGAGATCAAAGCCTGGGCCGACCGGTTCGCTGGCTGACTCGAGCCTCAGACATCCTGTCCTCGTCTGGAAAAACGATGGAACTGGGAACT
>DYRS01000260.1 GCA_020718585.1 Chthoniobacter flavus | reverse complement strand
GCTCATCCTGCGCCTCGCGGCTGATCCCGTAGCGGGAGGCGATGTTTTCGGCGGTGATCCCCATGTGGTAGCCGTGGAAAATCTCAAAGAGCCCGTCGTAAACGGTCAGATCGAGCATCTGGCCGTAGGGCATGCTCATCCGGTAGCCCCAGCGCGCGTCGGGAATGGCGAACGGGGCATTCGACATGTTTTCCATGCCGCCCGCGACGATGATCTCGGCGTCTCCCGCCTTGATCGCCTGGGCGGCGAGGGTGATCGACTTCATGCCGGAGGCGCACACCTTGTTGACGGTGATTCCCGTTGTCTCTTCGGGAAGCCCCGCGTAGATCGCCGCCTGACGCCCGGGGTTCTGGCCCTGACCGCCGGTGAGGACGTTCCCCATGATGCATTCGTCGAAATAGACCGCCTGCGCGTCATCCGGATAATCGTAAAACTTCTGCTGAAGCTCCGATTTGTCCATGTCGGAAAAAACATCCGGGCGGTAGGATTTCATCTCGGCGCCCAACTCCGGCCGCAATCCGGCCCTTTTGATGGCCTCTTTTATAACCAGCGCCCCCAGATCGACGGTTTTAACGCCCTTCAGCGAACCGCCGAACGACCCGACGGCCGTTCTCGCCCCACTTACAATAACAACATCTTCCATCTAAACTTCCTCCTGTTTTAATTTATCGTTAACTGCCTGAATAATCATAAAAATGCATGCATTTTTACATCTACACCCGGATCAGCATCGCGTCTCCCTGGGCGGCGCCGGAGCAGATCCCGCAGACGCCGATGCCTCCGCCTCTTCTGCGGAGTTCGTAGGCAAGCGTCATCAGAATTCTCGCCCCGGTCGCGCCGATCGGGTGGCCGTAGGCGATGGCGCTGCCGTTGACGTTGATCTTTTCGTACATCTGCTCCTTCGACATCCCGAGGATCGACTGGGCGCTGACGAGAACCACCGCCGCGAACGCCTCGTTGATTTCGATGAGGTCTATCTGTTCAAGCGCCATCTCATTTTGCTCCAGCACCTTTTTGATGGCAAGGCCCGGAACGGTGGCGATGTCCTTCGGCGGCTGGGAGACCTCCGCGTAATCGAGGATCGTGCAGAGGGGTTTCAGACCCAGCTCCGCGGCCTTTTCGGCGCTCATCAAGAGGCAGACGTCGCCGCCGTCGTTGATCCCGGGGGCGTTCCCGGCGGTCACGCTGCCAGGCTCGCCGGTGACGGAGCTTTTATGGTTGAAGACCGCCGGAAGAGCCGCGAGCCCCTCCATCGTCGAGTCAGGCCGGGGGCCTTCATCCTTGTCGAAGATCACGGTTTTCTTGCCGTTTTTTACCTCGACAGGGAATATCTCGTCGTCGAGACGCCCCTGGGCCATCGCGGCCGAGGCGGCCAACTGCGAATGGAGAGCCCACGCGTCCTGCGCCTCCCGGCTGATTCCGAACTCGTCGCCCACCTCGGAGCCGTGGATGGCCATGTGGCGGTTGTAGAAGGCGCACCAGAGGCCGTCGTTTACCGTCAGATCGACGGCGGGGCGGGAGGGAAGGCCCATCCGCACCCCCCAGCGCATGTCGGGAAGCGCGTAGGGTCCGTTGCTCATGCTCTCCTGGCCGCCGGCGATGCAGATGTCGGCGCGTCCGAGCTGGATCATCTGGCAGGCGAGATCGATCGTCTTGATTCCGGAGGAACAGACCTTGTTGACGGTGATGCTGGGCACCGACTCGGGAAGCCCGGCGAGGATCGTCGCCTGACGGCTGGGAACCTGGCCGCAGCCGGCGGGGACGACCTGCCCCATGAAGACGTAGTCGATATCGTCCGGTTTGACCTTGCCGTCCGTCCGGCGGAGCGCCTCTTTGATTGCCATCGCGCCCAGCTCCGGCGCGGTGAAGCCCTTCAGCATCCCGCCGAAGCGGCCGTAGGGGGTGCGGCACGCCTCGACGATGACCACCTCGCGCAGACCGGAGGACTTTTTTGTTTTTCGGCCCATGGTCGAGAAATCCGGCTTTCGTTTCCCGTAGTCGGCAATCGGGGCTTTCGCGTATTTCTCGGAAAGTTTCTGTTCGATTTTCTGGGGAATCTT
>DYRS01000259.1 GCA_020718585.1 Chthoniobacter flavus | reverse complement strand
ACCGCCGACGCCTTGGAAAGAGAGCCGGAACTGGCATCCTGAACAATACGGAAATCAACCGTTTTTCCCTTGACCAGGTTGTCGTTGGCATCCCGGACAATAGCCTTGATCAGGCTCTGCTCCCCGGTTTGTCCGGCGGCGTTGGTGTTGATGATCGCCGGGAAGGCGGAAAGGTCCATTTTACCCGCCGTCGAGGTTACAAAGGTAACCGAAACCTGGGCCGAAGCCTGGGGATCGCCTGTAGTGTATGCGGTAAGCACGGCGGGCCCTGAATTGACCGAGGAAATCGTGACCGTCGCCTGGCCCGCCGCATCGGTCACGGCGCTCGATGCGCTGAGCGTCCCCCGCGTCGCGGTGAAATAAACCGTCTTGCCGCCGACAGCGGCACCGCCTTCCGTGTAGGTCACGGTAAAGGACTGGGCCATGTTAATGGGAACCTCGGCGTTCGAAACAGGAGCGTTCACCGTCAATTTGGCGTTGTTGATCGTCAGCGTGGATAGCGCGGTTACGCCAATGGAGCTTGCCGTGATGGTATCACCTACCGTATCCGTGGCGTTTTTAACGGTGACCTTCACCTGGCCGCTGTTATCGGTCGTGTAGGGGCCGGCGGGCGTAAATGTGCTTTTCGTCGTCTGCGACGCGAGCGTCACCGGCTTGCCCGGAATCGCTCCTCCCGCCGAATTCTTCAGCGTTACCGTAAGTTCCTTGCCGTCTGCATCGTTGAACAGAAGCGAGAACGACGGGGGATCGATGCTGATAGTGGTTCCCGTTACCGACACGCTGTTCGTATCGGTTTTGCTTCCAGCCTGGACGCTCAGCGCAATCGCGCGGGCGCTCGGATCGCCGCCCGTGTTCAGTTTGGCCGTCGCCGTCCCGTTGGCGTCGGTCGAGAGGGACAGCTCGGACAGGATCCCCGAGGATGCCGTAAACGTCACCGTCTGCCCCGCCATGGCGCGGTTATGGACGTCTTTCACGAGAGCCGTCAGCGTCACGGGGGACGCGCCGTCGGAATTGAGCTGGGGGCTGCTGACGAGAAGATCGACGGAATCGGGAACGGGCGGCGCCTCCGTGGTGCCGCAGACGGCGGCGCTCTTCGCCGATTCGCCGCCCGAAATATCCGTGGACGAAACAGCGTAGCAATACATGGTGTTGGGCGCAAGGCCGCCATCGACGATCGACGTTGTCGCGACGGCGCCGATGGCGGCAAAAAGCACACCGTTTTTGTACACCTTGTAGCCTTTGGCCGAGGCGCCAAGAGCCTGCCCCCATGAGAGCGTGATCTGCGTCGAGGAATCGACCGTGGTCGTTACCCCCGACGGAACGGTCAATCCGGTATCCGCCGCAATGGTGCTCACCGCACCCGACGATGCGCTCCCCGTGGCTCCGACCGACGTCACCTTATACGTGTACTTCGTATTCGCCGTCGCCGTCGTGTCTGTCCAGGTCGTCGTCAAACTTGCGCCTATCTGTACGCCATCACGGTAAACGATGTACTGCTCCGCCCCCGCCGCAGCGCTCCAGCTCAGGATAACCTTTGTCGTGGTCTCGACAAACGCAGCCACATTGGCCGGATCCGCTGGCGGAAGGCCATACGTTGTCGCGCACAAGGACGTACTGCTCAGAGCAGACTCGTTACCCGATGCATCGGTGGCCGATACCCGGTAACAGTACTGTGTGCTCGCGGACAGACCCGTGCCGTCTGCGTACGTCAAGGTCGCAGCCGACGGAATCGTCCCGACCGCGACCGCGCTGCCATTGCGGTATATCTTGTACCCCGCAACAGCCGTACCTCCTCCCGCTGTCCAGGATACCGTGATCTGCGACGAACTGTTGGCCGTCACCAATCCCATGACCGGAACCGTCAGGGCCGTGTTGATTGTAATCTGATTCGCAGCGCCCGAAGACTCGCTGCCGGTTGCGTCAACTGCCGTCACTTTATAGATATTCTGAGCATTTGCCGTCGCTGCCAGATCGGTGTAGGTCGTACCGGCGCCAGTGGCGATATTCACGCCGTTTCTGTAAATCTTGTAGCCGGACGCTCCGATTGACGCCGACCAGTTCA
>DYRS01000258.1 GCA_020718585.1 Chthoniobacter flavus | reverse complement strand
TACGCGGCATTCGACGCAGTGTCCGGTTTGTGGACGCAGGCTGCGGATGTGCCCGGAACGGATACGGGCGCCGACATGATGCCCGCCGTTGCCGTGGACGGGAGCGGAGTCCCCGTGCTCGTCTGGGCGCGGGATGACGACGGGATCTACTACACGGAAAACGAAAAAGGAGCGAACGACGAGCCGGTTGTCAAAAACGGAACCACCATCGCCTCGGCGGATAACCTTGACAGCCGTATCCTCTGGTCAAAATGGACGGGCTCCTCCTGGAGCACTCCTGCGGTCGTGGCCTCGGGCGACAAGGCGACAAGGCTTGCCCCGTCGATTGCCCCGTCTCCGGGTGGAAAGGCTCTCGCCGTCTGGACGGAGAAGGAACCGGGGAAGAAAAACAGCATCAAATACGCAGTCTTTGACGCAAGCGCCGGGTCATGGACAACGCCCGGTCTGGTCGTGGAAAGCTCCTCGTTTCTGGAGGAGCCCGAGGCGGTTGTCGATGCGTCCGGAAAGGCGACGGTAATCTGGAAGGGTTATGCAAAGGGCGGAGGCGCGCTTTTCTCCTCGACGGGACAGATGGGGGCGCCGATTATCTGGTCGGATCCGAAACAGATCACGGCCAATGACGCGATCCAGTGGCAGCCGGTTGCCGTTGTTGACAAGGACAACAAAATCCTGACCTCCTGGAGCGAGTACGACAGCGCGACCGGCAAGCCGGTGACGTCCGGCGGTTTCGGCAGCGCCGGGAACGTGGTCGATCCGAATCCGGGGTCGGCGACACTGGCCGGGACGTATGCCGACCGGGGCGTCGATGCGAACAGCGACGGGCTTTTCGAGGCCGTCGAGGTCTCCGTCGATGCGACCATTATTCTTGCCGGAAATTACGAGGTGCGGGGAAAGCTCTTCAAGGACGGTAAGTTCCTTGTCGGGGCCGCGTCCGTCCGGGACGGTCTGAGCGCCGGTAAACAGACCTTTTCGCTTCTTTTCCCCGGCGCGGTTCTGGGCGACAGGGGCGCGGGCGGGCCTTACCAGCTCAAAGATGTCGTCCTGATCGACAGAAACGGAACCCCCGTGCGTGTGGAAAATGTTGCGGCGCCCTACGCGACGACCGGGACGTACGATCCGTCGAAATTCGTCCCCGGACCGCTGAAGCTGGACAAGACGCGCTATGTCGGATCGGGCGCGCAGGCGGTTGTCACACTGACGGACACGGTGCGAAACACAAACAGCGAAACGCTGCAGATGGTTGCGGTGCGCGTGGTCAGCGCCCTCGATCCGGTTGGATTCCCGTTGACGCTCACGGAAACCGGTCCGGCGACAGGCGTCTTCACGGGAACCGTCGGCTTCAGCCTGACGGCGACAAATTCCGACCAGAAGAATATCCGCGTCGGCGATCATGCGCTTCTGCAGGTGATTCATGACGATGCCGCCCTCGATTACCGCTGGGTGGCTGCGGCGCCGTGGGTCATCGGAGGCAGCGGGGATATCAACGGCGACGGGAAAATAGACATGGCCGACGCGATCCTCTCCTTACAGGTGATAACCCGAAGTGTGCAGGCGGGAGCGGTCATCATGAAGGCGGCCGATGTGGGGGGCAATGAAACAATCAGCGCCGACGACGCGCTCTACATCCTCCAGAAGAATGCCGGATTGCGATAGGCAATGCCGGCAAATGGGGCATGATGCAGCCTGGTGCGGCGATCGGCATTGATAAGACATGACTTTTCGGAGGAGGGAGTACAGAGGGGCTGTTTTACAACAAAAAGCAGGAGCTGGCGATACCGTTTGCTTGAACTATCGGGACGATTCGGTCAACTCCCGAGCGGGATTTTGACCCGTTGGATGTGCGGTTGTCACTGCTTTTCGGGGTCTCCCGGAACTCCTCGGGGAGTGCGGGAAGTGCCCCCGGCCTCCTAACTTAACCAATTGATTTTCAGGCGATATTGGCGATTGCGGTCAGAGTGGCCGCAACGCCCTCGGGAACCATGTTCGGGTCGTGTTTGTGCGTCTGTAAAACGTGCGAATTTTCCCTGAGCAAAGTGCGAGTTGAGCCGTACCCCGAAGGGCCATCTGTGC
>DYRS01000257.1 GCA_020718585.1 Chthoniobacter flavus | reverse complement strand
CTTCCCCATTATACCGCGCGGGAAAATTCCGTCCACCCCGAGTTTTTCTCAACAGAAAAACTCCGCCAAATCCTCCGCTCAACCTGCAGCAAGTTGAGGTGCGCCCGCTCGGGGGCGAGGAGGAAAAGCTCAAGTCGAGCGCACTGCTCGACGCCCATCATTATCTCATGAGTGGATCGTGAATTGGCCCTGGTGCCAAATGATGTGCGAATCAATTCCCTTTGTGTCAGATAAACTTTCTGCTACGTTCCGCGACCTTCTGGATCCTGCCCGATTTTGAAAACTACCTCGCCTGAAATTCATCGCAACCGACCGACCGATCTGATTCTCCCTGGTGGAATCGTGCTGGCTGCGCTGGCGATGCTGTATGCGCTCAACCTGTATGCCTACGGCTACGGGTCGCACATGGTGACGGTCCTTCGCTTCGCGAACTTTCTTTGGCAGGGCGAGGACTGGCAGCATTGCTATATCGTGCCGTTCGCCATCGCGGGCATGGTGTGGTTCGAGCGCGACCGGCTTCCGAAGGTCGCGTTTACCCGGTCGTGGACCGGACTCGCGGCGGTCGTCTTGGGGCTCTTTATCTACTGGGTCGGGTATCGTGCGGACAACATTTTCATCGGCTATGCCAGCTTCCAGATCCTTGTCGGCGGGACCGTTCTCTGGCTGATGGGATGGACTTGGGCAAAGGCGTTGTTCGTTCCCTGGGCGTTCCTTCTGTTTTTTTATCCGCTCACATTTCTCGACAACCTGATCGCGTTTCCGCTTCGGATGGTGATGTCCGAGGCCAGCGTGCATGTGCTGAACTTTGTGGGCATCGCCTGCATCAAGAGCGGGACGGCGATCCTCTCGGCGCCGGATCAGCTTGCCGGGCTGCGCGCGGGGGCGCGGTTTTCGGTGGACGTCGCCAACCCGTGCAGCGGGATCCGCTCGCTGTTCGCGCTGATGATGGTCAGCGCGCTCTACGGATATTTCACCCAGAAGGGAGCGTGGCGGAAGGCGGTGCTCTTCATTTCCTCCATCCCGCTCGCGATCGCCGGCAACCTCGCGCGCATCCTCATGCTCACGCTCGGCACGATCGTCATGGGCCCGGAGCTGGCGATCGGGACGCTCGAAAAGCCGACATTTTTTCACATGCTCGCCGGCTACCTTGTCTTCGCTGTCGCCCTGGCCGGGATGCTCGGGGTCGGATGGGTCATCAACGCCGACTGGAAGGCGATCTTGAGCCGGGTGAGCCGTCCGCCTGCCGCCCCCCCGGCGCCAACAACTCAGCCGGGCATGAAACCCCGCCACCAGGATGAATACTAGCATGATCGCCCGCGCCGGCGTTGTTTTGCTGCTTGCGGCGGCCGTCTTTTTTCTGACGCGCCGGAACCCCGGGGCGGAGATTCGCATGGAGAGCGGGGTCAACATGAAGCTGCCCGATCTGGTGGGAAGCTTCCAGGGAAAAGGGACCGAGGTCTCGGAGTCCGAGCGGGTGATCTTGCCGACGGATACGGAATTTGCAAAAATACTCTACACGAGTGTCGGCGGCGAGCAGATCAACTGCCAGGTCGTACTCTCGGGCGGCGAGAAGCGGAGCATCCATCGTCCGGAGACCTGCCTGCCCGCACAGGGGTGGACGAAGAAGAGCAGCCAAGCGATCCCGGTCAAGCTCGACGACGGGCGCACGCTCGAGGTCATGAAGCTCGTGATCGGCCGACCGGTCGAGGTCCGTCCCGGCGAGCGAAAGGAACTCACGAGCATTTTCCTTTACTGGTTCATCGGAAAAGATGTGACCACCCCCTACCATTGGTATCGGATTTTGCACACCGACTGGGACCGCGTCGTGCATGGGGTGAGCCACCGTTGGGCGTATGTCATCGTCAGCGCGCCGGTCCTCGACGGGTTTGTCCCCGGCGCAAAAAACCAGGAACAGACGCTCGAAGCACTGAAAAAATTCATCGGAGAAATTGCGCCCGAGATCATCGTCTCGAAGGTCGGTGCTCGAGCCGAGCGCTAAGGAGCTTAGCAGAAATAACATGATGCAAGATGCGCCGGAATTTTTCCGCCAGCCAAGGCGCGACGAAGGAGCATAGCCAA
>DYRS01000256.1 GCA_020718585.1 Chthoniobacter flavus | reverse complement strand
AAGTGCGCGCTGCCGCGCGGAGCCTCCCGGTAGGGCGGTTTCGCCGAAACCGCCTGCTGTGGCCCCGGACGGCTGCTGCGAGCCATCCTGGCTTCTTCCAGTCACAAGGATGGCTGCAACCAACCTAGCTTCCGGCTTAGAAGTTGCATCCGAACTGTGCGCCGATGACGAGCGCGTTCGGGGTCTGCGTGCCGTTCGGCTGGATGATGTATTGGATATCCGGCTGGATGAAGACGTTTGGAGTGAGGTTGATGATGTAGCTCATCTCCAGGACCGTCTCGGCGGTCGGGTTCGATCCGGCCTGCGCTTCGGCGGGAGCAAACGCGGACCCGAGCGCGCCGGTGAGCCATGTGCAGAGGAACTGGTCCTGGTCGCGGCCCGGAATGATCCCCTGCCAGACAGTGCCGCCGAATCCCATCAGCGGCATCTGCGCGACGTCGAGCTGGGGGGAATACGTCACACCACCCCAGAGCGCGAGGTTGTGGTTCGGGCTTTTTGCGCTCTGCCAGACGGTTTGCTGCGCGATCAGGTAGAACCCGAACGTGTTCACCTCGACGGCGTCGCCGGTCGCCGAGGCGAGCGGGAAATCCGAGTAGTAGCCGCCGAATTTATACATCCCCGGCAGCCCGGCAGCAGCCGACTCGGCAACCGTCTTGCCATCCTTGTCGTGCGCGGAACCCGCCGACTTGGCACCGAATGTCGGGGTCCACCCGGTCTCGGCGAACATCAGGATCCCGTCGCCGGGGCGGATTGAAAAGTCGAGCCCGTGGTAGGCGATCAGCCCGAGACGATCCGTGGCCTGGTAGATTCCAGACGCGGCATAGACGACCGGCGACGGGTTGATCTTCACTGTCGCCCCCCAGGTCGCGTTCGGCGAGCTGGTGAATTTTGAATTCAAAAAAAGACTGGTCGGATTGCCGTCAATCCCGCCGCCCGCCTGCAATCCGAACGCCGGCAGCACGCAGAACAGGTCGGCGGCGACCATGCGCCCGATCCTGAACTCCAGAAAATCGTCGAACAGCGTCTGTGCATAATACGCCTCGTAAAACATCCCGGTCGGCGTGACGTAGGATTCCGCCGTGTTGAACACGTTGCCGATCATCGTGGAGAGGTTGCGCCCGGAGTTTGCCGCCCCCGAGATTTTGAACGACGCGCCTTTCCAGCCGGTGAGTTTTTCCATGTCGAACGTCGCACCGAAAAGCATCTCGTGCGCGTAGGCGACATTCTGCGATACCCCGCCCACGGGGCTGCCTTGAAACATCCCCGAGTAGTTGAAAAACGGCGTGACCCCGTGGTCGGCGGCCTTCCCGAACTCGGATTCGATCCAGTTCGGAAACTCCGCCCATGCGACGGACTTTTCAGTGGAAGCGTCTGACGCAAGCCCGGTGCTTGCGAGTACTGCCGCAAGCGCGATCGTGTGGATGAAATATTTCATACGAAACCGCAATGCTCCACAGATTTAAGCGGCGATTGCAAGCTCCGACAGCCCCGACAGCCCCGACAGCTCCGACAGCTCCGACGACTTGACCAAAATCCGCGCGTAAGAAATAGAATTCGCGAGACAAGCCTGAGTTGATGCGGGTTCCGCCAATCTCACAATTACGCGCGGATTTGGGACTTGAAATGAGATAGGCCGGATCGCCGAACCCTCCGACTTCCCCCGACCGACGGTTTGGCGATCCGTCGGTTTGTTGCCATCCGTTTTCCGCGCCCACGCATTTTCTCTACGTGGCATCAGAACCCCTGAAGCTCCTTCACCTGTCCCACGAAAAAAATCAATACCCTTGCCGCCCGAGGTGGATAACCCCTAAGTTCCCTGCCGCAATGAACGAGTTCATGGACGTTCTGCCGACAGGAAAATATTGTCGGGAACTGCGACCTCGCTCGTGCCAGATTACCTCATTGCCGTTCGGAAAGATTTTCAAAAATCTTTCCAACCCGCCATGTTTTTAGTCAAAAAAATCACAAAATGCCCATAATGCTAGGGTTTCCACAATTTTTCAGACAAATGCGCCCGTAGCTCAGTGGATAGAGCACCGGACTTCTAATCCGATGGTCGCTGGTTCGATCCCAGCCGGGCGCGCAC
>DYRS01000076.1 GCA_020718585.1 Chthoniobacter flavus | reverse complement strand
ATTACTGACGACTTGCTCCTTTGGGGCACCCAGTGCCATTCACCCTTGGTTTCCAGCATCTGGATAGCCACCTAAAAAGACGGTTGGCAAGCCCCGGCTCGGCGATCATCACGCGAGTTCGCTCAGAAATGTCATTCGTTCCGGTGAATCGGCAGCGAGAATTTATTTTGTGTCGGAAATGGATGGTTGATATTCCCGGATTTGAGATTTATACACCAAAAACAAGTCATGAAATGATTCTTCACATTATTTCTCGCGATTTTTCTTATCATTCATGCGGTGCTCGCTGTGGACCTGACGCAAATTCCGGAGAACAACGCGGAGGCACTCAAGGCAGCGGTCAAGGCCGATGGCGGCGTGGTCGAGGGAGAGCCCTGCATCGCGACGGAATCCGCTCCGGACGGGAAGCCGGTGAAGCTTCTTGTCTTTCCGACCGCAACGGCTTTCATCTCCCTGCCCGAGACGCCGCGTGCAAGCTACTGGGCGATGTCGGGTTGGCGGAAGATTTCGCTCAACATTTCCGTCAACGAATGGCAGATGAAAATCGGCAATTCGCTCAGTCAATCCGGCATGATCGATGGCGACATGCGGGGGGAGCTCTAGCGGAGCGGCTTGCTTTTCATGCGAGTCGGCAGCTTTGCCGGTGCGACCACGCTCCCGGAGCTCACCGAAGCCCAGTAGCCTCCGGGAAGCAAGGGCTGTGATGTCGGGTTTCAGATTGCGTGCCACTCCTCTGCGGGCGGTTCTGCCGTGGATTTTGGCACTGGCGGGCGGGGGGGTGATGGCTCTCTGCTTTGCGCCGGTGGGGTGGGGGAACCTCTGCTGGGTGGCGCTGGTGCCGCCGGTGTGCGCGGTGTGGTTTCCGGGTCCGCAGGTGCGGAGCGGCTGGAGGCGGGCGGCCGGGATCGGGTATGTTTTCGGTGCGGCGTATTTTGGTGCGAGCCTGTTTTGGCTGACGACGCTGACCGTGCCGGGGTGGGCGGCGCTTGCGCTTTTTCTTTCGGTTTATCCGGCGGTGTGGACGGTATTTCTCGACACGGTCGCGAGGCCGCGCGGTTGGCTTGGTTCGCTCGACAACCTGCGCGCGTGTGCGCTGGGTGCGGCGGGATGGGTTGCTCTCGAATGGCTTCGCGGGGTGCTTTTCCCGCAGTTCCCGTGGAATTCGGCGGGAATCGCGCTCGGAAAAAACATCCCTCTCATCCAGGTCGCCGACATCACCGGCGTGGGCGGGATTTCATTTCTTGTCGTGATGGCAAACCTGATGGCCGTCGCGTCGGTCAGGCGGCTGCTCCTCGAGATTCGCCTCGGCGCGAGGCGCCCGCATTACGACTTTGCGGCGACCGTCGGGCTGGTCGTGCTCGCCTGGGGCTACGGGTTCCGGCAGATGGCGGCGCCGGCACCGGCGACCACGGATTTCACGTTTGCTTCCGTGCAGCCGAACATCCCGCAGAGCGTGCGCAACGACCTGCGGAACGAATCCGAAGTGCTCGACTGCCTCGCCCGCCACACCGCGACCGCGCTCGCGCTCGCGCTGCGGCCGGACATCGTTCTGTGGCCGGAGTCCGCGACCCCGCGTCCGCTCTTCAACGACCAGGCGACGTGGGACACCGTGCGCGGGCTGGCTGCGGAGCACGCCGGCGATTTTCTGCTCGGGACCATCCATTTCAGCGACCGGGGGGATTTTAATTCCGTGGCGATGCTGACCGCGCGCGGCGAGGAGGCCCAGATGTATCACAAGATGCACCTTGTGCCGTTTGGCGAATACATTCCGCTGCGCAACTCTTTCCCTCTGTTCGCTTGGATCGTCGGCGACATGGTGCCCGGCGACTTCGATCCCGGCCCGTATCCGGTCGTCTTTGAAATGGGGGCGAAGCCGGTGAAGCTCGGTCCGCTGATCTGCTTCGAGGACGTGCTGGGCGACCTCGCCCGGCAGTTTGCCCTGCGGGGGGCGCAGGCGTTTGCGGTCGTGACGAACGACGGATGGTTCCTTGCGAGTGCGGGCTCCCACCAGCACCTCGCGCATGCGGTCTTTCGCTGCGCGGAAAGCAAGATCCCGATGATCCGCTCGGCCAACTCCGGGGTGACCTGCGCGGTGGACCGCTTCGGCGCGGTGAAGGAGATCCTTCAAACAGAAACCGGCGACACGTTCGTCGAGGGGGTCCTCTTCGGAAAGGTTTCCGCCCCGGTCTCGCCCGAGCTCACGTTCTACGCCCGCAATGGCGAGGTCTTCGCGATCGCCTGCCTCGCTGCCTCCGCGCTAGCCGCAGCCGGATATTTCCGCAGGCGACGCAAAGAAAAAATTTCCGCGATTTCCGCTTGTCCCGCGCCCGCCAAACCGGAACCCTAGCCGCCAATGAAAGCTCTCGTGACCGTTATGCCGAAACCCTCCGTCCTCGACCCCCAAGGTGCCGCCGCCGCCGAAGCCATGCGCCACCTCGGCATGGAAAATGTCGGCCGGGTCAGAATCGGGAAGCTTATCGAAATCGAGCTCCCCGACGGTGCCGACGAGGCCCGCCTCAACGAAATCTCCCGCGACCTCCTCTCGAACCCGGTCATCGAAGATTTTGAGGTGAAGATTGTGAACCGCTGAAGGGCACTCAAAGGCACCAAATAAAAGGGACCAATTCTCCATGAAATTTTCCGTCCTCCGATTTCCCGGATCGAACTGCGATCAGGATTGCGTTCACGCGCTGAACGCGATCCCCGGCGCGTCAGCCGAATATGTGTGGCACAAGGACACCTCGCTGGCCGGCTTCGACGCGGTCGTCGTGCCGGGCGGGTTTTCCTATGGCGACTACCTCCGCTGCGGCGCGATCGCACGGTTCTCGCCGATCATGAAAGCGGTGGGGGAATTCGCGGCGGGCGGCGGGCCGGTGATCGGGATTTGCAACGGATTCCAAATCCTCTGCGAATGCGGGCTCCTGCCGGGCGCGCTCGTGCGCAACCGCGACCTGCACTTCGTGTGCGAACATGTCAGCCTCCGGGTCGAGCGCGACGATTCGCAGTTCACACGCGCGGCGGCCGCCGGGCAGATCCTGAATATCCCGATCGCGCACGGCGAGGGATGCTATTTTGCCGACGAAGCGACCCTCGACCGCCTGCGCGCAAACGGGCAGGTGCTTCTCCGCTACTGCGACCCCTCGGGGCAGGCCTCCGATGCCTCCAACCCGAACGGTTCGCGCGACAACATCGCGGGGATCCGCAACGAGGCGGGCAACGTCTTCGGATTGATGCCGCACCCCGAGCGCGCCTGCGATCCGCTCCTCGGCAGCACCGACGGCCTCGCGATCTTCCAGGGGATTATCGGCAACTGACCGCCAGACATCCTGACCTCGAAGGAAGTGAGGTGAGCCGGCTCAGGCCAAAGGGGCACGGACATCCCGTCCGTGTGGACGCGGATTTCCGTCTCAAGTGGGATCATCCATTTTCCCCGCCCTATGAATTTCTGCGGGTGGGGTCAGGATGTCTGCGTCCGGGGAATCGTTTCGCCGGCGACCAGATCCTCCAGCGACTGCCGCCGGCGGATCAGGTGCATGGATTTTCCATCTACCAGGATTTCCGGAAGGAGCGGCCGCGAGTTGTAATTTGACGACATGACGAACCCGTAGGCACCGCTGCTGAGGACGGCGATGCGGTCGCCGGGGGCGAGCGGCGGGAGGTCGCGGTCCTGCGCGAAGAAGTCGCCGCTTTCGCAGACCGGGCCGACGACATCCATCGGCACAAGCGGGGCGCGGGATTCCTCGAGCGGGACGATCTCGTGCCAGCCCTCGTAGAGTGCGGGGCGGATGAGGTCGTTCATCGCCGAGTCCACGATGGCAAACGTCTTCGCCGGAGTCGTCTTGACATACTGAACGGTCGAAAGGACAACCCCTGCGTTGCCGACAATAAAGCGTCCGGGCTCGAAAAGAATCTTCAGCCCGAGCGGCCCGAGGACCGGCACGATGGCGGCCGCGTAATCCTCCGGTGTGATCCGGTGCGGATGGTCGGAGGACTGCCACCAGGCCGGAGCTCCGCTGGCGAGCGCGTGATCATAGACGATCCCGATCCCGCCGCCGATGCTGAAAAATTCGATCCCGTGGCGGGCGTGGATGTCGGCGACGAGTCCGGCAAGTTTTCCGGCCGCCTCGGCAAACGGCCCGGCGTCGAGAATCTGCGAGCCGATGTGCGTCTGGACCCCCCGGATACGAAGGTGAGGCATCGCGGCGGCCGCAGCATAGACGGCGGCTGCACGGTCGAGGCCAATCCCGAATTTATTTTTGCTCTTGCCCGTCGAGATGAACTCATGCGTGTGGGCGTCCACATCCGGGTTCACGCGCAGGGCGATCGGGGCGACGAGCCCGAGCGATCCGGCGACCGCGTTGATCCGTTCGAGCTCGGGCTCGCTTTCGACATTCAGACAGTAGATCCCGCGCTTGAGTGCCCAGGCGATTTCCTCGGCGGTCTTGCCGACCCCCGCAAACGTGCATCTGTCCGCGCGCCCGCCCGCCTTGAGCACGCGGAAAAGCTCGCCGGCCGAGACGATGTCGAACCCCGCTCCCTCACGGACGAGGAGGTCGAGGATCGCCGTGTTCGAGTTGGCCTTGACCGCGTAGCAGATCATCCGGTCGAGCGGTGCCAGCGCGCGGTCGAGACGCCGGAAATTTTCCCGGATCGTCCCGGCCGAGTAAACATACGCGGGGGTTCCGAACCGCGCCGCGACTTCCTCGAGCCTCACTCCCTCGCAGCAGAGCGATCCGTCAATATACGAAAATAAATGCACCGAAAAAAAATGCCGACGACCGTCCCCGGTGTCAATCGCCGGGTTCCGGAAGTGCTCCGGGCTGGCGCATTTGCGAAAATGTGCAGACGAGGCGGCTCACACGACCGCGGGCGTTCCCCGATCCTCTTCTTCGGGAAGTTGACTCCAAACCGGGCCGCTGCGGCGCGGGCCGAAAAATGGAGGCCAAACAAAGCTCTCTATCAGGTCGCAGCTTTTGCCTGGGCTAGGAGGCAGAGCTCGGCGGCCTTGAACGCGTGCGCCTGGGTCATCGCGAGCTCGGTCCGGTTCAGGCAGTCGAGGATGAGCGCGCCGAAGAATGGGAAGCCGACTTTTCCTGCGAGCGAGTGGTGTTCCTCGACCCGGTCGTTGACGAGGTAGAGCTGGTCGCCGCCCTCGCCGCGGCCGACCTCGACGTATTTCCGGATCTCGATGTAGCCGCTCGTTCCGAGGATGAACGTGCGCCCGTCGCCCCATGTTCGCGAGGCGTCGGGCGTAAACCAGTCCACCCGGATGAAGTTCGTCGCGCCGTTGTTGCCGACGAGGTGGGCCTCTCCGAAGTCCTCGAGTTCGGGATGCTCCGGGTTGGCTCGGTTTGCGGCGAGCGCGAACGTAACCGTCGCGTCGGTCGCCCCGCTAAACGACAGGAACTGCTCGAACTGGTGGCTCCCGATGTCGCAGAGGATCCCGCCGTATTTCGCCTTTTCAAAAAACCATGCCGGCCGGGTTGTCGCGCTCAGCCGGTGCGGGCCGAACCCGACGACCTCGACGACCCTGCCGATTGCCCCGGCGGCAATCAGATCGCCCGCAAAGACGGCGGATTCCACGTGCAGGCGCTCGCTGAAATAGACCATGTATTTTTTCCCCGTCTCCGCGACCGCCCGGCGTGCGTCCGCAAGCTGGTCCAGCGTGGTGAACGGGGTTTTGTCGGTGAAGTAATCCTTGCCCGCGCGCAGGACCCGGCAGCCGATCGGCCCGCGCTCGCAGGGGACTGCGGCGGCTGCAACCATGCGGATCTCCGGGTCGTCGAGGATCCGCTCAAACGAATCAACCGACCGGGCCTGCGGGTAGATTTTGCAAAATGCCTCGACCTTTTTCGGATCGGGATCATAGACGAACCTCAGATCTGCTCCGGCCTCGACGAGCCCGTTGCACTGTCCGAAGATGTGCCCGTGGTCGAGAAATGCTGCCGCAATCGGAAACTCGCCCGGCTTCACGACCGGCGCAGGCTTCCCTTTCGGCGCGTAGCTCATGCCATCTTTCGCTTCCATATCGTATCTCCTCAGCCGACGAGGTTTGCCTTGATGTGGTCGAAGCTGATGCGGAGCGAGTTAAACGGGTCGCCCGGACAAGTATCCTGCTCGACGATGAACCATTCGCACCCAGACTCCTCGGCGGCGGCGATGATGCCGGGGAAGTTCAGGTTTCCGTTGCCGATCTCGCAGAATGCCGACCCGCTTGCCGCCGTGGCGATGCAGTCCTTGAGGTGGAGGAGCGGGAGGCGGCCTGACAGCTTCTGGCACCATGCAACCGGGTCGGCGCCTCCGACCTGCACCCAGTAGGTGTCAATCTCGCCCTGGAGGTTCGCAGGGTTCGTGCGGCTGTAGATCCGGTCGAGGACGACCTCGCCGTCGAGCTTCAGAAACTCGCACGCATGGTTGTGGTAGGTGAGAACCTGGCCGGCATCGCGCAGGACCTGCCCTGCGGCATCGAGCCCGGCGATCAGGCGGTCCACATCGGCGGCGCTCGTGAAATCCACGCCGCCGGGAAATGGATAAGCCGTGTATTTGCAGCCAAGCTTGGCAAGCCGGTCCACGATTTTCTCCGGGCTTTTGAGGATCGTGTTGCTGTCCTCGTGCGTCGCGCAGATCTCGAGCCCCTCGCCCTTGCAGATCGCGACGATCTCGCTCTCGGGAATCGGGCCAACGCCGGAAATCTGGATCGCCTCGTAGCCGATCATCCGAACCTTTGCGCACGACTCGGCGAATTCTGCAGCGGTTTTACAGAAGTCACGGACGGTGTAAAATTGGGCTGCTACCTGGTGGATGTTCATGGGATTTTCGTTTTTTGTTTTGGTTGGATTATTTGAAGGATTTTGAAAAGTCATCCGCTGCCGCGCGGCGGTCGGGACGCTTTTTCCCGGCGGGTTTCGAGCCGGCGATGAGCTTCTGCAGCCGACGTTCATAGGCGTCGCCATCGAGCGGGAATGTGACGGTCTTGTCGGTGAACGTCGAGTGCAGCATCGCGTTCGCCAGCTCGACGCTGTGGCTCCCCTCGGCCCCCGGTGCCAGCAGCGGAGCACCTTCGAGGATCGCATCCGCAAAGTTTTGGAGGATCCCGAGGTGCTGGGGGCCGTGCCCGTTGACCGGGATCGTGATGTCCCATGTCGGGGGCGCCGCGAAGGCGGCTTTCGTCGTCCGGCTGAACCGCGTGGTCTCGACCTCGTTGCGCGTGAACGTCAGCCGGTCGTCCTCGTAAACCAGCTTCCCGCGCTCGGCGGTCACCTCGAGCCGGTTCGTGCCGGGCGCCTCGCCGGTCGTCGTTACGAAGACTCCGGTCGCGCCGTTGGGGAATTCCATGTACGCGGTCACGTCGTCCTCGACCTCGATCTTGTGGTATTTTCCAAACCGGCAGAACGCGCGGACCGAATTGGGCATGCCAAAAATCCATTGCAGGAGGTCGAGGTTGTGCGGGCACTGGTTGAGGAGGACTCCGCCGCCCTCGCCGCGCCACGTCGCACGCCATCCGCCGCTTGAATAATACGCCTCGGAGCGGAACCAGTTCGTGATGATCCAGTTCACCCTCCGGATCTCGCCAAGCTCGCCGCTCTGCACCAGCTCGCGGATCTTTTGGTAGTAGGGATCGGTGCGCTGGTTGAACATTGCCGCGAAGATCTGACTTCCGCCCTTGTGCGCGGCGATCAGTTTTGCGCAGTCGTTCTTGTGGACCCCGATCGGCTTCTCCACCAGCACGTGGAGCCCGCGCTTGAGGGCGGCGATCCCCAGCGGAGTGTGCGAGTAGTGCGGGGTGGCGATCAGCACCGCGTCCACATCTTCCGACCCGATCAGCTTTGCCGGATCCGCAAACTGCGGGACGCCCGCAAACGCGCCCATCGCCGCCTCGCTTACGTCCGACACCGCCGCGAGCGAAGCGCCCGCCACGCGGCCATCGCGGAGCAGGTTCGCGTGCGACCTGCCCATGTTCCCCAATCCCACGACCCCGATGCGAACCTGCTTTCCCTTTGAGCTCATGCCCGCAACGCTCGCAAATCGCGCGGCTTTAGACCATAGACTTATCCGGCAAATATTTGTATTATCCGCGCATGAAGCAATCTTCGCTGCTGTCGCCCGAGTCGTTTGGGTTTGAGATTGTTGACGCGCCGGACATCTACGTAAACGACCGGAAGTGGGTCTGGGAGGTGCGGACGCCCGACGGGTATTTCAACCTCTGGCTCTGCCTAGCTGGCGGGCACGAGATCCGGCTCGGCGGGGAAACCCACGTCGGCACCGGTGCCGCTTTCTACCTGATCCCCCCCGGCCAGTCGGTTGCCGGACGCAGCATCGGAACCGGCGGGCTCACGAATTTTGCGATGCACTTCCGGCCGGTCCGGCCAGCGGCGCGCCGCGAACTGGCCGGGCTTGCGGCGCAGTTCCGGGAGGTGCCGGTTCGCAGGCCGATCGAGATCCGCCGGATGGCCGAGGAATGCTGCCGGGGATGGGCGGCGGGGGACGCGCTGGGCCGCGCGCAGGCCCACCTCGTCGGCCGCTGGCTCCTGTGCGAGATGTGGAACCCGTTCGCGCGCCCGCAGCAGAGCACCTTCCGGGACCGCGTGCTGACGCTCGCAATGGAGATCCGCTCCCGGCCGTCCCGTCCGTGGACTGCGGAACTGATCGCGCGCGAGCTCGGGCTGTCGCCCAGCCAGTCGGCGCGCGTCTTCGGCGAGGTCATCGGAAAACCTCCCGGTCGGTTTGTCGTCGAGGCCCGCATCGAGCGGGCGGGACGCATGCTCCTCGATTCGCCGATGCGCGTCTCCGAAATCGCGGACGCGCTCGGATATGGCGACGTCTATTTTTTCTCGCGCCAGTTCAAGCGGTTCACCGGGCTTTCGCCCACCCAGGTGCGCGCGGGCGGATGCAAAACATCGGGCGCGTGAAATCACTGACAGAACGGCAGCTTGGGCTGCAAAAACAATGAAGAGCGAACCACAAAGGGCGTCAGGCAAGAAATGCGTCCTTTGCGCGTTCTCTACCGGTTAAAATCCATGTATTCCAACCCAACGACTCCTCAGTATCCGGGGCCGGGCGCGGGTGCCGCTTCTTTGACAACCGGCACCTTCGACCACCCCTGCCCCTCAGTGAACTCTCGCACGGAAAAGCACCAGACGACGATCCGGCGTCCGGCCAGGTTGTCTTTTCGGCGCGCGAGATTCCTTCGGGCCGGAGTGGCGCCGGATCCGCGAACCGCGACGACATCAACCGGAAATCCGAGCTCAAATGCGAGCTGATCGGGAAGCCCGGCACCTGCGGCATGCATGTCCCCGCCCGCGTGGAAGACTAGGTTGTGGCTGTCGCCGAGAAGGATGAGCGGGGAGGATTTTGAGGGCGGGAGCGGCTGGCCGTCGGAGCCGATGATGCGCGCGTTCAACGACTCCGGTGCCGCGCCGGGCGCGGCGAGGTCGCCAGTGATGTTGATCGGCAGGACCTGATAGGTCAGCGGAAGTTTTGGCATCGCCTTTGCCCACGGCAGGTCCCGGACGCGGTCCGCAATCGCCTTTGCGGCAATCATGATCCCCTCCGGCGCCCAATGGCTGTCCTGCCGGCAGTAAACTGGGCCAGCATCCTTTGCCGCACGGAAGCTCTCGGTGAGGTCGAGCACGTTGACCCCGTGCCCGCCGAGTGCCTTGAAAAACTCGCGGTCGGTTGCGCCGGGATCGGGAATCCCCGGCGGCGGCAGAGCTTCCGGGTAGATCGCCGCCTTTGCGGGAACCGGGACGACGAGAAGATCCACGCCGACCGAGTCGAGCTGCCGTTTGAAATCCAGAATCGCCGGGAGCGGGTCGCCCGCGACGGCCGGCCCGTCCGGGTCCGCCCAGAATTTCGGGGTGCCAAGATGTCGGAGCTCCTTGTCCAGAAACAGCCAACCGCCCGTTCCCGGCACCGACATCGCGGGCGCGGCAGAGGCGGCGGCCGGGGGCTCCGCCGCAAGGGCGCACCCAGCAAGGAAAAAGACCAGGCCGGTTCCGGCGGCGCGTGCCGAGGTCTGGAGCGAATTGATGCGCATCGGAATATGACCGCGATCAAAGCAGACGATGCCGGGCAGGGCAAACGCATTACATGGGAAATCTCCCCGGGCGCTTGGCGCACAACCTGTGGGTCGTCGCGCGTCTGCCCTGGATCGAAAAAAAGATACCGCTCGCCGAGTCAACGTGTGGTGGCCTGCGTTCTCTTCGGGGCGGCGGCGTGGAAGTGTGCGGCG
>DYRS01000075.1 GCA_020718585.1 Chthoniobacter flavus | reverse complement strand
GTCGCTTGGACCCTCGTGTATGTATTTGCAGGCCGGGCGGGATTTTTGATAGCGTGCCGCATACACCCATGAACAACACCATCGCATCCATCGCTCAGGCTGCAAAAACCGGCGAACTTCTCGAATCGTCCGCAGAAAATATTGCCGCGCTTCTCGCAGGCAGCACGTCCCCGATCGACTCGACATCGGTCGCCGAACTCGTCGTGGCTAGGAACTGGAAGGAGCTCGACAACCGGTTTTTCCGCACTCTGGCATTCGGGACCGGCGGGCTGCGCGGGAAGACGATCGGGGCGGTGGTGACGGCCTGCGAGCAGGGGTCGCCGCAGCCGCTGGGGCGACCGGAATTTCCCTGCGTCGGCACAAACGCGATGAACACCTACAACATCAGCCGCGCCACCCAGGGGCTCGTCGGCTACGTGCTCGAACACTTCCGGAAGGGCGGGCGGCCCGGACGCCCGGCGATCTGCATCTGCCATGACACGCGGTTCTTCTCCCGCGAGTTCGCCGAGCTTGCGGCGAAGGTGATCACCGAGCACGGATGCGACGCCTATCTTTTCGAGGGTCCGCGCTCGACGCCCGAGCTGTCGTTTGCCGTCCGCCACGTCGGCGCACAGGCCGGGATCAACCTCACCGCCAGCCACAACCCGCCCCAATACAATGGCTACAAGGTGTATTTCGAGGACGGATGCCAGGTCGTCGAGCCGCATGCGAGCGCGATCATTGACCGCGTCAACGCGGTGAAATCCGAATCCTACACCGCGTCGGCCTCCCCCGGGCGGGTGATCCCGATGGGCGCCGACATTGACGAGGCCTACATGGACCGGCTCGCAACGCTGCCGATGGACCCGGATCTCATCCGCCGCGAAAACTCGCTGAAGATCGTCTTCACTCCGCTGCACGGGGTTGGGGGCGTGATCATCAAGCCGATGCTCGCACGCCTCGGGTTCCAGTGCGACGGGGTCGCCGAGCAGGAAATCCCGGACGGCAGGTTTCCGACCGTCAAGTCTCCGAATCCGGAGAACGCGGAGGCGCTCAGCATGGCGATCGCACAGGCCGACGCCACCGGCGCGGACATGGTCATCGCAACCGATCCGGATGACGACCGGATGGGGGTCGCCGCCCGCGATGCCTCGGGCGCGATGCGCCTGCTCACCGGCAACCAGATCGGCTCGATCCTCGCATGGTATCGCGTAAGCCGACACTTCGAGCTCGGAATCCTCAACGATTCGAATAAAAATCACGCCGCGATCATCAAGACGTTCGTGACCACCGACCTCCAGAAGGCGATCGCCGACAAGTTTGGAATCCGCTGCGTCGAGACGCTTACCGGGTTCAAATACATCGGCGAAAAACTCGGAAAATACGAGGCCGCAATCCCGGCGGTGCTCCGGAAAAATTACCAGCAACTGTCCGAGGACGTGACCCGCCAGCTCCGTCTCGATCACTCGATGCTCTACATTTTCGGCGGAGAGGAAAGCTACGGCTACAGTGCCTCGGATTTCGTCCGGGACAAGGACGGCAACAGTGCCGCAGTGCTCGTCGCCGAGGCGGCCGCCTATGCGAAATCCGTCGGGACGACCCTCCCCGAACTCCTCGACAGAATCTTCTCGGAATTCGGAGTCTATCTCGAGCGCGGGGAGTCGCTCACGATGGACGGCGCGGCCGGCGCGGCACAGATCGCAAAGCTCGTCGAATCCTACGCCGCGAACCCGCCGGTCGAAATCAACGGCTCGAAGGTCGTCTCGATCATCAACTTTGCGAAAGACATCGTACACGACGTCGAGGGCGACCGGATCCCCGCCGAGGCGATGCTCATGATCGCGCTCGCCGACGCCTGCCGGATCGCCGTCCGACCGTCCGGCACCGAGCCGAAAATTAAATACTACATGTTCGTCGCGAAAAAGCCTCCGGTCGGCAAAGCGTTTTCCGGGGCCGAGCTCGATGCGGCAAAATCCGCAGCCGCCTCGCACATCGCGAGCCTCTGGAAGTGGCTCGAGGCCGACGCAAAAGCCCGGCTCGCGGGCTAACCCGCCGCCCGGAAGGTCCGGGATAATACTCCGGCCGATCGCATTGTCAGCTTGCGGCTCGCCATCGGATATGCCCGAAGAAGACATCTTGGAGCACCTCCTGGCACTGAACCAAACGGCGGCCGACCGACGACGGGAATCCCGTGGGGGCGCGGGTTCGCATTCGAATACAAGCGCAAGCTTTCAGGGGGTCGCGGGGGGAGCCTCGCCCCGGAGCTCGAGCACCCTCTGGATCGTGTCTTCGATCAGGTTGTTCGGACAGCTTGCCCCGGCGGTGATCCCGACGGTGAGCGGAATGCCGAGCGGCAGCCACCCGGAGGATGTGGTCTCGGATTTTTTTTCGATGTCGTAGTGGACGATTTCGTCGGACGAGCGGAGGCACTCGAAATTTCTGACGAACCATGTTGGTCGGCTGTGGGCGGCAATCTCGACGAGGTGGGTCGTATTCGAGCTGTTGTAGCCGCCGATGACGATCAGCAGGTCGGGCGATTCCGAGAGGAGGTGAAAGAGCGCGTCTTGGCGGTCCTGGGTTGCACCGCAGATCGTGTCGAAGTAGCGAAAATTCGATTCGTCGCCGCCGTCGCGGCGGGCGACTGCCGCGCGGAGGATCTGCTGGATCGCCTCGGTCTCGCTGCGGAGCATCGTCGTCTGGTTCGCGACTCCGAGGCGGACAAGGTGGATGCACGGGTCGAAGCCCGGGCTTGCAGCATCTGCGAATTCCCTCATAAAGCCGTCTGCATTGCCGCCGTGCTCGACGAACTCGCCCACGCGGCCGGCCTGGGCGATGTCCATGACAATCAAATACTGTCCGCGCCCGTCCGGACCGAGCGCGCGCGAGGCGGTCGCGCGGGTTTCCTCGTGGGAGGATTTTCCGTGGATGACCGAGGTGACCTGCTCGGCGGCGTTCTGGCGCACGCGTTTCCATACGCTCATCACGTCGCCGCATGTGGTGTCCACGATTTGACATCCGCGTTCCTTTACCGCGTTGATCGTGCCGGTCTCAGCTCCGAATGCGGGGACGATCACGACATCGTCCGGGCCGAGCTCCCCGAGGTCGTCGGCATCCGGCCTCGCCGGCAGGTGGCGGATCCCGAGCACCGTCATCTGCGCGTTGACATCCGGGTTGTGAATGATTTCGCCGAGCAGAAAAATCCTCCGGCCAGCGAAGACCTTGGCCGCTGCGTAGGCGAGGTCAATCGCCCGCTCGACCCCGTAGCAGAACCCAAATTGCTTCGCGAGCCGGATCGTGGTCATCCCGATCCGGTGAACTCCGCCCCGCGAGCGGATCGCCTCGACGAGGTCGCTCCGGTAGTGACTTTCGACCTGCGCTTGGACGTGGGACATGACGTCCGGCGTGCGGAGGTTGACGTGGGCGGGCGGGCGGGGATCCATGTCGGGAGGCTGGCTGGTTCAGGCGGCGGCGAGCGCGCCGTCGCCGACAAGGCACGGGTAGGCGGTCGCACGGTGCCCGGTCCCGGTGAGATACTCCGCCACGACCGCTTCGGCGATCCGTCCGGAAGCCTCGACGTCAACCAGCGCGACGATCGCGCCGCCAAACCCGCCGCCGGTGAGGCGCGCGCCGTGGCATCCGGGTTGCCGGATTGCGATTTCGACGAGCGCGTCGAGCTCGGGCGTGCTGTTCGCAAAATTCTCCATCGAGCTCCGGTGCGAGGCGGTCATGAGTTTTCCAAACCGGTCGCCGTCGCCGGCGCGGAGCGCATCGAGCGCCTCGAACACGCGCTCGTTTTCGCCGGTGATGTGGGCGGCCCGGTGCTTTACGAGAGGTGGCAGGTCGGCGGCGGCCAGTTGATCGCTCGTCACATCGCGGAGCGCGAGAACGCCCATCCGCCTGGCCGCCTCGAAGCACTGGTCGCGCCGCTCGTTGTATTCGCCGCCGGTCAGCGCGTGCTTCACCCCGGAATGTACGATCAGCAGCCCGAGCGCGGAAGGGAAGGGGACCTGCACGACGGATTCCGCGCGGCAGTCGAGGAAGACGACATGGTCGCGGCGCCCGAAAATCGAGGAGACCTGGTCGAGCAGCCCGCAGCTCACCCCGACAAACTCGTTTTCCGCGCGGCGGCAGATTTTTGCGAGGTCGAGCGGGGAGACGTCGCAAGGGAACATCCGCGTGGTCAGCACGGCGGTGGCGACCTCGAGTGCCGCCGAGCTCGAGAGCCCGGCACCGAGCGGAAGATCGGCGGTGAACCGCGCGTCGAATCCGCCGACCGGCGCCCCGGCCCGGCGGAGCATCTCCACGACGCCGAGCGGGTAGTCGTCCCATGTGCCGCGCGGCTTCAGCCCGGCCGCGAGATCCGCCGCCGCCGTGCCCTCGATCCCCTCGCTTGAGAGCGTGATCGTGGAGTCGCCGCGCGGGCTCCCTTCGGCGCGGATCCCCATCTGGATCGCCGCCGAGAGGACGACCCCCGAGTTGTAGTCGGTGTGGTTGCCGAGGAGTTCGACCCGGCCGGGCGCAAAGGCGTGAAATGTTGGCATCCCCCGGATCATCCCCGGCGTATCCAAGCTTGCCAAGCGGGAATTCTTTGGCACAATTTCTTCAAATCAACACCATCAAAATTATGTCAGAATCCAACGAATCCAAGACAGCAGCGAAAAAGCTGGAGAGCAGCACCGAACACGCCAAGAAGGCACTCGACGCCACCGCATCCGCCGCCAAGGTGGTCGGAGAAACCGTCAAGCACCATGCCCAAGTCGCATTCGAAACCGGCAAGGAACACATCTCGGCCGCGGCCAAGGACCTCGCCGACGCCGCCTCGGCGACCTATGGGGACGTCAGCGAAAAAGCAAAAGCCAAGGCGTGCGAATACCAGGACAAAGGCCGCGCGATCTACGGCGATGTCTCCTCCCGCGCGCAGACGTTCCAGTCCGACGGAGAGGACTACATCCGCCAGAACCCGCTGAAGGCGGTCGGGATCGCGGTCGGGATCGGGTTTCTCATCGGCATCATTTTCCGTCGCTGATTGGAAACGCCCGGCTCCAGCGGCGGAAGTTTGCCGAAGTCCCGCCCGGACGGCCCGCCGCGCGGGCTGGCCGGCGAGCTGCTGAGCCTTGTCGGCTCGGTTGGCCGCCACGCCCAGTCGCTCGGTGATCTTGCCGGCGAGGAGGCGCGAGAGGCCGGTGAACTCGCGCTCCGGCTCGTCGTGATGCTAGCGGCCGCACTGTTTTTTGCGGCGTTCGGATACGTCCTGCTGATCATCTCCGCCGCATTCCTGGTCGCGGCGGTTTTTCATGTCGGCTGGATTTGGATCCTGCCGGGGTTTGTCCTGCTCCACCTGATTCTTGCCTTTGTGTGTGCGAACCATGTGCGCACCCACTGGCGGACCCCGCTTTTTCCCGCCACCCGGAGCGAGATCTCCCGCGACATTGACGCGCTCCGCGGAGGCCGCGTGCCATGAGCCGGAAATCCGAGATCCTCGCCGAGCTCGCCCGCAGCCGGGAGGCGATCGCACGGGATTCGTCATCCGTCCGCTCGCAGATCGACCCCGCTGCCAGGTTCCGGAGCTCGGTCCGCTCGCGCCCGCTCGCATGGCTCGGCGGTGCCGCAGCGATCGGCTACATTTTTGCAGGACCGAAGACCCGAGTCAAAACCGTCACCAAAGTTGTCCGGGGGGATTCAAAAATCCCTCCCGCGCTCGCTGCGAAGCGTCCGCACGGGCTCTGGGACATTATTTTTGCGCTCCTCAAGCTTGCGGTCCCGCTCGTGCGTCCGGCGCTCTCCGCGTACGCGGCGAAGCGGTTTGCGGATTTTGCCGACAAGCTCGGGCGGTAGGATTTAGGATGCCGTGGCGACGCTCGGGGGAGTGATCGGAACGCTCGGGCTCGCGCACTCGACACTCGCGATTCCGTTCGCGAAATATTTGCGCAAGGCATTTTCGGCTGCGCATCTCCCGCGTGATCGGCTACGATCATCCGATGCCCGATCTTGACGATCACGACCGTGACGCGCTGGCGGCCCGGCTCGGGCCCGGCGGGCTTGCGCGGCGGCTCGAGCGCGAGCGGCAGCTCGTCGTGAAGAAGACCGGGGGCGGACGGAGGCGGATGTTCGGCGGCAAGGACGCGATGATCGCGGCGTGCCTGCGGGCGGTCGGGCTCGCCGGGGTCGCGCGCCGCCAGTTTCTCGACGTGCGGATCGTGACGAACCGGGTGACCATCCGCTGCCTGCCCGCCGCGTTCGACGGGTTCCGGCTCGCCCAGATCACCGACCTCCACTGCGACCTCGACCCAGCACTCATGGGCGTGGTGGAAAACCTGCTGCCCGGCCTCGCTTGCGACGCGGTCGTCCTCACCGGCGACTACCATGATCGGATCGGACGTCCCGGTGACCTCTCGCTCGCGCTCATGCTCCACCTGATCCCGCGCCTTCCAAGCCCCCGGTTTTGCATTTTTGGAAACCACGATTTTTTGGATGTCGTCCCGCCATTCGAGCGGGCCGGCCTGCCGGTCCTGCTGAACGAGCATGCGGAGATCGTGCGGGGCGGGGAGAAAATTTTTTTATGTGGAGTGGACGACCCGATATTTTTCGGAACCCACGACCTTGCTCGTGCGCGGCGGGGAGTTCCGGCCGACGCGACGGCGATCCTGCTCGCGCACAGCCCGCAGGTCGCCGCCGAGGCCGCCGCGCTCGGGTATTCGTTCATGATCTGCGGCCACACCCACGGCGGCCAGATCTGCCTGCCAGGCGGGATCCCGGTCGTCCGCAACGCACCGGTCCCGTTTCGCCTGCTGGCCGGACGCTGGCGCGAAGCAGGCATGCCCGGCTACACGTCGCGCGGCACCGGTGCCTGCGGGGTCGCCGCCCGGCTGTTCTGCCCGCCCGAAATCACCGTCCACGTGCTCGTGCGCGCCTGACGATTTCCTGACAGAACGGGCAGCTTGAGCTACAAAAACAATGAAGAGGGAACCACAAAGAGCGGGCCCAAGGAATGTGACGTTCTTTTTGTGATCACCCGCCTTTTCCCATTGTCCTTTCGCGATATTTTCGGGCATGGTCAGCGACCGGTCGGCTTCGGTGGCGGCGTGACAATCGCCTCGAAGGTCTCGACAAAATCGTTTTCCTGCGATGGAAGGATTTCGCCGACCGCGGTAAACTCGGCGACCGATTCCTCGGCGACCGGTGTCGGGGTTGCCAGCGGTGCGGGCGCTGGCGCGGGCTCCGGCGGAGCGGGCGGCTGGGCGACGAGCTCACTGATCGGCCTTGATCGCGCGACGCGCTCCATTTTTTTGATCGTGAACCATGTGAGAAGTGCGGCGAGGAGGAGGAAAAAGAGGAAGAATACGGAGCCAAGCGCGACGAGGATTTTCAATCTCCGCCGCTTCATGGCTTTGGCAAACGCGGGGATGTTGGCTGCAAGCCCGTCAATGTATTGGAACCCACCGGGAGCTGCGCCCGCGCGGTCGGGCAGGAGCGGGCGGATCTCCTCGTTCGGGATCCCGAGGTATTCCGCGTAGTCGAGCAGGAAGAGCCGCGCGTAGGTCGGATGGCTGAAGCCGGAAAAGTCGTCGGATTCGATTTCGCGGAGCCGCTGGATGCCGATCCGCGTGTCGGCTGCCGCCTTCTCGATCGAGATCTTTGCGTTTGCGCGGGCTGAGCCGAGGCGGGCTCCCAGAAAAAAGTCGGGCGTTGATTCCATGTGTGTGTTGTTAAAATTCTTCGTTCAAATCCACAAGGATTTCGCGGTCTTTCGCGCCATCTTTCGGGCCGACGACCCCTCGTTGTTCGATAACATCCATCACGCGGGCGGCGCGGGTGTAGCCGAGCTTGAGCCGACGCTGGAGCATCGAGGTCGAGGCGCGGTTTTCCTGGCGGATGATCTCGAGGCATTTGGTGATGAGTTCCTCGTCCTCGTCGCTGACGTCCTCCTCCGGGATCGTCGGGCTGGTGAGCTTCTCATGGATGCCCGCGTCGAATTTTGGCTCTGCCTGGCTGGCGACGTATTCGACGATCCGGTGGATCTCCTCCTCGGTGACGAGGACGCCCTGGGCGCGGGTGTATTTCGAGGTTCCGGGCGGGAGGTAGAGCATGTCGCCCTGGCCGAGAAGCTTCTCCGCGCCGTTCTCGTCGAGGATCACCCGGCTGTCGATTTTTGAGGCGACCTGGAACGCGATCCGACTCGGGATGTTTGCCTTGATGATCCCGGTGACGACATCCGCGCGCGGGGTCTGGGTGGCGACGATCATGTGGATTCCCGCCGCGCGGGCCATTTGGGTGATCCGGGCGATCGCGCTCTCGACGTCTGCCGGGGCGGTCTGCATCAGGTCGGCCAGCTCATCAATGATCACGACGATGAACGGCATTCGGTCGGGCACGATGAGGTCGTCCGCCCGCGGCACCCGGATCGGAGGCTTCTCCTCGTCCGGCGGATCCGATGGCTCGTCCCCGGCGGACGCGTCCGGCGCGGGGGCATCGGGCGGAGGCTCGACCTGAGGTTCGAGCGCGGCCTTCGCGGCGGCCTCGTCGTCGAGCTCCCTCTGCGATTTCGGGAGCGGACGGTCGTTGAAGCCGGTGATATTTTTCACCCCGCATTTCGCAAAAATTTTATACCGCAGCTCCATTTCGTCCACGACCCATCGGAGTGCGAGGAGGACTTTTTTCGAATCGGTGACGACCGGGGTGATCAGGTGCGGGAGCTTGTTGTAGATCTGCATCTCGACGACCTTCGGGTCGATCATGATGAACCGGAGCTGCTCGGGCGAGTAGCGGAAGAGGAGGCTGGCGATGATCGAGTTGATGCACACGCTTTTCCCGCTGCCCGTCGTACCGGCCACCAGGCAGTGCGGCATCTTCGCGAGGTCGCCAATGATCGTGTGCCCATAGACATCCATCCCGAGCGCGAGCGGGAGCTTCGATGTCGTATCCCGCCAGGCGTCCTTCTCGAACAGTTCGCGGAGCGTGACCTTCACCTTCTTCGAGTTGGCGATCTCGATCCCCACCGTGTCCTTGCCGGGGATCGGTGCGAGAATGTTGATCCGCTCGGCGCAGGTCGCTCGGGCGATGTCGCGCTCGAGGGCGACAATTTTGTCCACGCGGACGCCGACGTCCGGATAGACCTCGTAGCGGGTGATCGTTGGGCCCTTGGTGATCGTGCCGGCCGTCGCCTTGATCCCGAACGTGGCGAGCGTCTCGATGATCAGCGCCTGGTTCATCAGAAGCTCGTCGCGGTCGAGGGGAACCCGGACCGACTCGTCGTGCGCGTCGAGGAGGTCGAGCGATGGGAGCGTGTAGTTTTCGAGATGCACCCCCGCGAGCCCGACCGGCAGCGTGGGGTCTTTGTCCGTGCGGAGGTCGGACAGCCGCGGCTTTTTCGGGGCCGGCGCGAGGGCGTCAATGATCTCGGGCTCGACGGCGGGTGCGGGCGCGGGAAGGATTTCCGCCAGTGCTTCGGGATCTTTTTTCCTGAGCTTTTTCTCGAGTTTTTGGGCCTTTTTTTCGAGCAGCTTCCGCTGTTCCCCGACCCGGCGCGATTCATCCATCCGGTGCAGCCGGGAAAGCCGCCGGGCCTCCCGCCATGCAAGGAACTGCTTCCATGCGAATTTGAGATCGAGGACCGGGTGCGTGGAGACGGCAAAGATCAGGCTGATGAGATAAAGGATGACGAGCAGTGCGACCGAGGCGGTTCCGAATGCACCTTGGATCGCCTTGCCCCCGACCCAAAGCCCGATCCACCCGCCGGGACCTTCGATGCCGATGTCCTTGCGCCAACTGTGGAGAAGCCATGGCTGGATCTGGAAAAGACACGCGGCCAGCAGCACCATCAGCCCCCCCCAGCCCGCCTTGTCCCTGAGCGAGTAGCGCGGGACAAACCACTTTGCAAGCCCGTAGCCGACCAGTCCGACGGCCAGCAGATACGCGGCTGCCCCGAACAGATACAGGATGTGCCCGGCCAGCAGCGCCCCGATAAAACCGCCCGTGTTGTGCGTGTGCGCACCCCCCGAGGATTTCGTGTAAATCAGCCGCGCCCACGAGGGGATGTCGCCGGGCGAATACGTCACCAGCGAGACAAACAGGTATGCGCCAAGACAAATGAGCAGCAGCCCGACAAAAAAGTTGGCGACCCGGCTGTTGCGTGAGCGATTTGACATGAAACCGCCAATCCTCCCAATTTTTGCCTGCCAACGCAAGCATCCAGCCAGCATCCCAAATCCGCGCGTAAGCGTGGGAATTTAAAAAATCCGAGCGGCGAGGGCGCGACGGCGGCGGATTTTGTCCGGGCCG
>DYRS01000255.1 GCA_020718585.1 Chthoniobacter flavus | reverse complement strand
GAGGAAGTTGAAGAGGAAACCGAGCGAGCACGACCAGTAAGTCAGGGCCGCGCACGCAGAAATTGCCAGATTGTTTTCATTCAGAATTCCTCCCCCGGAAGGTCTTCGAGCGAGACCTTGCCCTCGCGCGCCTTCGCAGCATAGTGGACGAGCTTCGCCTCGATCCCGGCAAACGACAGCTTTTCGCAGTCGCGGAGCACCGGGACGATGAGCCCGCGCTCGGTCCCGACCGCGACCCCGATGTCGTAAGCACTGCTCAGGACAAGGTCGTCGCCCTCGATCCGCGAGTTGATCGCCGGGACCGCCTGGAGCGCGTCCACCACCGCCTTGATGAAAAAGCTCATCAGATGTCAAAGAGCAAGGACCCCTTCGGCACTAGTTCCCCGGAGCTACATCATCTTTGCGCCCATTTCGGCGAGGGCGCTGCGCTCGCCCTTGCTGAGCGAGATGTGGGCGGTGATGCTCTGGCCGCGGAGGCGGTTGCGGGCGTAGACGAGGCCGTTCGAGCGGCTGTCCACGTAGGGGTTGTCGATCTGCGCGGGATCGCCGACCATCACGAGTTTCGAGCCTTTGGACATGCGGGTGACGACGGTTTTGGCCTCAAGCGGCGTGAGCTGCTGTGCCTCGTCGAGGACGAAGAACCGGTTCGGGATCGAGCGGCCGCGGATGTAGCAGAGAGCCTCGATTTCCAAGAGACCGCGGTCGATGAGCTGCTCATACGGTTTGACGAGCGCGTGGTGGGCGTGCGGGTTGGGATGAGCGTGAGGTTGGTGGTGATCCTGCTTTTTGCGGTCGGATGCGTTGCGTTGCTTGCCCTCGGGCGGCGGTGGATTCAGCGGCAGGAGCACTTCGAACGCATCGTAGATCGACTGGAGCCACGGGTGCATTTTTTCCTGGAGAGTTCCCGGTAGGAATCCGAGCGTGTCGCCCATCGCCACGACCGGGCGGCTGACGGTCATTCCGTTGAAAGCCCGCTGGCCGGTGAGGTAGAGCCCTGCGGCCACGGCAAGCAGTGTCTTGCCCGTTCCGGCCTGGCCATAGCAGGTGATCAGCGAAATGTTCGGGTCCAGCAGGGCGTCGAGAAAACACTGCTGGCCTGGGTTGGCCGGGCCGAGATCGATCCCCTTCGGCATCTGTAATGTCGGCGGGATATTCAGCCGCACGAAATGCCCGTCGCCCATGTGCCGCGCCGGCATCAGCTTGTGCGCATCCACTGCCAGGAGGACGTATTCGTTGAGCTCGATCGGGCCGGTGCGCGAGGCGTCGAGATCGAGCGAACGCGAGCTTCCGAACCTCTGCAGCTCGTGTGCCTCGACCTGGATCGAGCGGGTGTCGTATCCCTCCGCGTCTTTGACCGCGACCTTGTCGTTGAGATAATCCTCGCACGTCAGCCCGATGGCCATCGCCTTGAGCTGCATGTTGAGGTCTTTGGTCACCAGAATCGTCGGGCGGTCCTCGTTTTCTTGGAGCGACAGGCAGGCACCCATGATCCGGTGATCCATGCGCTCCTGATCGGGGAAAATCTTCAAAAACCGCCGCATTGCGGGCGAGGTCCCGCTTTTCCCAAGGGCCTCGTTGATGAGGATCCGCACCGATCCCCCGCCTGCCGTCGTCACGCCGCGGGTGACCTTTTTGGCATTCTGGCCGAAAACCTGCCCCAAGAACCGGTGAATCTTCCGGGCATTCGCCCCCCGCTCGGTCTGCTCGTTCTTGAACTTATCCAACTCGGACAGCACCTCAACCGGGATGAAGACATGGTTGTTATCAAACCGGTTGATGCTGTGCGGGTCGTGGAGCAGGACGTTCGTATCGATGACAAAGTTCTTCACGGCACCCGTCGCCGGACGCCGGCCCGAAGATTTTTCGACGCCGGGAAAAAACAGACTCTGTTCCTCGGGGGATTCAATGGCAGATGGCAGGTGCATGGGTTTGTTATGGACGGGTGGTTGGGTGGATTTGGGATGGAAAGCGGGAAGCCTGGTCGTTCGGGAAGCGTCCGGAAACAGTGGTGTTCCGGAAAAAAGAGGCGGAAAGCCGAGAAATCAAGGTCAGGGAGCCTGTGGGATTCCCGACACAGATCGAAGCGTTCTGGAAGTCAGAGCGG
>DYRS01000074.1 GCA_020718585.1 Chthoniobacter flavus | reverse complement strand
TGGGTGCCGCCCAGCCACCGTTTGAGAAGCGATATAACCAGATGAACATGGTCGAACGCCCGGGGATACGGGTTTTTCGCGGTCGCTTTCATGCATCAAACACTACCCATTGCGATCACTTGAGTTAATCAGCCATCCAGATAATTTATGGGGCAAAATTGGGACGAAATTTGACCATTTCCGCTGATTTCCTGACAATTCCTGTCAGATGTCAAAAATTGCGCTATTGCTCGCAAATCCTCTGTTTATCAGGGATTCAGGAGCGGATGGGGAGGGATTCGAACCCTCGTTACCTTTCGGTAAACACGCTTTCCAGGCGTGCGCAATCGACCACTCTGCCACCCATCCCCGAACTGCGAAACAGCAAGCTATCGAAGTCCGCCGCATTTGACAACCTCCCCCGAAGATTCCATCTGTGTTTTTCCGCTCCACGACATGGTGGACCCGGAGTTCGATCTGTTCCAACAAAAATTTTGTAGGGTGAATGTCGAGTTGCAGGCAGAGTGGTCGGATGGTAGGATTCTATGCATGAAAACATTTCTCCTGGCACTTCTCGCCGGCTGTGCCACCTCGTTGGCGCAGGATTTTGTGGCGCCGGCCGGGCGGCATCGCGAGATTGTTCCCGAGCTTGGCGAGACGCGGCCGACGATCGAGGGGATGGTCAAGGAAATCTTCACTAGGAAGCCTTGGCTGGCGGTGAGCCCGCTGGCACCGAAGAGCGCGGGTTCCGGCGAGCGGTTTGTCTCGCGGGATTTTGGTCCCTCGACCCCGAACCATTCGAGAACGCTCACCGTCGTCGGCGTTGAGTGGTGAACCGTCCTCCGTCGCGCTTTTCTGCGCGACGTATCTCCGGCCGGAGATGCTGCACATCCACCGGCAGATTGCCGGGCTGAGGACGTATTCCCCGCTGGTCATCGCGCAGAAGCTTGAGGGCACATGGCCGGCCGCACGAATCGAATGCGTCCCCCGCTCGCCGCTGCGGTTCATCGCGCGGGGGGCCGAGCGCCTGACCGGACGGCCGTGGCAGATCGGCCGCGCCGAGGCGACCCGGATCGCCGCGATCGCATCCCGATGCGACCTGCTCCACATTTTTTTTGGCAGCACGGCTGTGCACATGCTGCCGCTGCTCCGTCGGCTGGAGATCCCGGTTGTGGTGTCGTTTCACGGGTCCGATGCGGCGGGGGCGACGGCAAGCCCGGGGTATCAACGGGCGTGCCGGGAGGTGTTCGACCGCTGTTTGCTCGTCCTCTGCCGATCGCTGCCGCTTGCCGCGCGCGTGGAGACGCTCGGATGCGATCCCGCCAGGCTGAGGACGATGAGGACCGTGCTCCCGGACATCGCGTTCGTCGCGCGCGAGGCTCCGGCGGACGGTGCGTGGCATGTCGTCCAGGCCGCCCGGTTGGTGGCAAAAAAAGGGATCGCCACGTCGCTGCGCGCGTTCGCGGAATTTCGCCGCGCGCATCCGGCTGCCCGGTTCACCGTGGCCGGCGAGGGGCCGGATGAGGCGGAACTGCGCGAGCTCGCAGCATCGCTCGGGATCGCCGACGCGGTCGGGTTTGCCGGGTTCCTCGGTCAGGCTGAGCTTGGAAGACTTTTTTCCTCCGCCCATATTTTTGTGCATCCCAGCGAGACCGTCGGCGGCGATACCGAGGGGATCCCAAACTCCCTGCTTGAGGCGATGGCGTCCGGCCTACCCGCCGTTGCGACGAGTCACGGAGGAATACCGGAGGCGATCACCGACGGCGAGACCGGGCTCCTCTGCGCCGAACGCGATCCCGCCGCCATCGCGTGCGCCCTCGCTCGCCTCGCCGACGACCCCGCGCTTTTCCGGCGGCTCGCACGGGCCGGATCCGACTTCGTCCGCCGCGAATTCTCGGCCGATTCCCGGATCGCCGAAATCGAGCGCCTCTACTCCGAGGCCCGCGCGCTCCCGCAGAAGCAAACCGGCTCGCGATGACCGGCGGGCTGACGGAAAGAAAATTCACCCCTAATCTGTTGACATGCGCGAGGGGGATTTTGCACCTTCCCGATGCGTCCCGCATATGCATCCGTCATCCTCCCGCGCCATCGCTTCCAAAATTTTCCTCCTCCCGCGCGGGGTGGGTTTCCGGCAGGCGGATTGATCCATGGCGAATTTTTTCCCAAAGTGGACGAACTGGATCCCTCTGAAGCTTGTGATCATCGTCGGCGTCCTTGGGGCGGCGGTGAGCGGGGGGGTGTGGTATTATTTTACTCCGAAGTTCACGCGGGTCGGCTACATGCCGACCCAGCCGGTCCCGTTCTCGCACACAATCCACGTCGAGCAGCTCGGGATGGACTGCCGGTATTGCCACAGCTTCGTCGAGGTCGCGTCACATTCGAATGTGCCGTCCACCCAGACGTGCATGGCCTGCCACACGCAGATCAGCGCGACGAGCCCGAAGCTTGAGACCGTGCGCGAAAGCTGGAAAACCGGTCGCCCGGTGAACTGGGTGCGGATCGACAAGCTGCCGGACTACTCGTATTTCAACCACGCGGTCCACGTGAACCGCGGCGTGAGCTGCTACAGTTGCCACGACGAGATCAATGCGATGACCGCGGTCTGGCAGGACCAGCCGCAAAGCATGTCGTGGTGCCTCGACTGCCACCGCGCACCGGAAAATTTCCTGCGTCCACCGGCCGAGATCTTCAATATGAACTGGGTGCCTGCGGCGGGAGAAAACCAGCGTGACATCGGGATGAAATTCAAGGACGCATGGGAAGTGAACCCGCCGGTCACATGCGGAGGCTGCCACCGATGAAAAATATCGTGAACCATCCGCCGCGCGAAGACCGCCCAAATATCTGGCGCAGCCTGCGCGAGCTCGAAAACGATCCGGAATTTGCGAAGCATCTCGAATCCGAGTTCCCGCGCGGAGCGGATACCTACGAGGCGAGCGGGCTCTCGAAGCGGGATTTCCTGAAGCTCATGGGCGCCTCGATCGCGCTCGCGGGGATGACCGGGTGCCGGAGGCCGGAGGCGCATCTCGTCCCGTTCACAAAGGGCGTCGAGTGGACGGTCCCCGGGAAATTTCTTTACTACGCGACCGCGATGCCGACCCGTACGGGCGCGCTCCCGCTGATCGCGAGCACGTCGGACGGACGGCCCACGAAGCTCGAGGGCAACCCGCTCCACCCGTTCAGCAACGGCGGGACCGATGCGTTTGCGCAGGCGGCGATCCTCGACCTCTACGACCCGCACCGCTCGCGGACGATCACCGACAGCGGCCGCGCGACCGATGCCGCCGCGTTCGACGCGTTCCTCGCCTCGGTCGCCCAGGGCGGAGGAAAAGGCGTCGCATTCCTTGCGGAGAAAAAATCCTCGCCGACCCGCGAACGCCTGCGCGGGCTGCTCGAAGAAAATTTCCCAGGCATGATCTGGGCGGAATACGAACCGCTCGGCGACGGCGAGGCGGCGGCTGCGGCGGCCGCGGCATTCGGCCCGGGCGTCCGCCTGCTTCCGAAATTCGAGCGCGCGGACATCGTCGTCGCGCTCGACAGCGATTTCCTCAATCCGGCCGAGTCCGGGGTCGGATTCGCGGCGGGATTTTCCGCGCGGCGGAATCCCGACCAGCTCGCCGCACCGATGAACCGGCTCTACGCGGTCGAAAACCACTATACGCTCACCGGCGGTATGGCCGACCACCGGCTCCGCTGCAAGGTGGCCGACATCGGATCGTTCGCACGCCGGCTCGGTGCCGTGATCGCTGCAAAATTGAACGATGGCGACCTCGCCGCGACGGTCGGCGCGTATCCGGATTCCGGCGCGGATCTCGATGCGGCATGGATCGCCGCCTGTGCGGACGACCTGCTGGCGATCCCCGGACGCTCGCTCGTGCTCACCGGGCCGCAGACGCCGGCGCAGGTTCAGATCATCGCGCTCGCGATCAACAAGGCGCTCGGCAACCTCGGCGCGACGCTCGTCGGGGTGACCGACGACGCTCCGCCCGCCGCCACGATCAGCGACCTCGCGATGGCAATCGCTGCCGGTGCGGTCAAAACGCTTTTCATCCTCGGCGGCAACCCGGCCTACAACGCGCCCGCCAACCTCGATTTCTCCTCCCTCCTGGCGAAGGTGCCGGATGTCGTCCGCCTCGGGCTCTTCGAGGACGAGACATCAAAGCTCGCCCGCTGGCATGTGCCGGCCGCACATTTCCTCGAGTTCTGGGGCGACGCGCGCGCGACCGACGGCACGCTCACCGCGATCCAGCCGATGATCCTCCCGCTCTGGGGCGGGCTCTCCGAGCTCGACATCCTTTCCAAGCTGCTGGGCGGCGGTTCGGTGGACGGACCGGCGCTCGTGCGCGAGACGTTTGCGAAGCTCGCGCCTGCGGCGATCGTCGCCGATGCCGGCGGGATCGACCTCGTCTGGAACACGTTCCTGCGGATCGGATTCCTTCCCGGCTCGGCCTTCCCGCCCGCCGCTCTGGATTTTGCGCGCGGTGCCGCCGCCCAGCTCGCGAACAGCCGGCCTGCCGCCGCGAAAGACGCCCTCGAACTCGTCTTCCTCCAGAGCTCGAGCGTGGACGACGGACGCTACGCGAATAATTCCTGGCTGCTTGAAACCCCGGACTTCGTCACAAAAGTCACTTGGGACAACGCGGTCCTCGTCAGCCCGGCAACCGCGAAGGCACTCGGGATCAAGGCAAACAATTTCGGAAAATTCGAGGAGATCGCGGAGAAGCTCGGCAACGAGATCGACTACGACCTCGTCGCCGACATCGTCGAGATCAGCGATGGAAAATCCACGATCGAAGCGGCCGCGATCGTCGCGCCCGGCCATGCCGACAACTCGCTTTCTCTCGCGCTTGGCTACGGACGCAAGGCCGTCTCCGCGCTGATGGACAACGTCGGTTTCGATGCGTATCCGCTCCGCTCGTCCGAGAGCCCGCGGTTCACATCCGGCGTCACGCTCAAGGTCACCGGGCGCGATTACCCGCTCGCGCAGACCCAGGAACACCGCTCGATGGAGGGGCGCGACCTTGTCCGCGAGGGCACGGTGGACCGCTACCACGAGAACCCCGCGTTCGCGCAGACGATGGGGATGGACAGCCACATCCCGCCGAATATCTCGCTCTTCACCCACCCCCCGTTCACCTCGAAGGAACAGTGGGGGATGACGGTTGATCTCAATACCTGCACCGGATGCAACGCGTGCGTTGTCGCGTGCCAGGCGGAAAATAACGTGCCGGTCGTCGGCAAGGAGCAGGTCCGGAAAAACCGCGACATGGCGTGGATCCGGATTGATCGGTATTTCGCCGGCGAGGCGGACGACCCGGAGATGCTCGCGCAGACGATCATGTGCCAGCACTGCGAGAACGCGCCGTGCGAGACCGTCTGCCCGGTCAACGCCACCGTCCACAGCGAGGACGGGCTCAACCTCATGGCCTACAACCGGTGCATCGGCACCCGGTATTGCGCAAATAACTGCCCGTGGAAGGTCCGGCGGTTCAATTATTTCGACTACAACCAGCGCCCGCTCGACGAGCTCTACTGGGGGCCACTCGCCAAAAAGGGCATGGCCGACAGTCTCAAAATGGCGAAAAACCCGAACGTCACGGTCCGCATGCGCGGGGTCATGGAAAAATGCACGTTCTGTATCCAGCGGATCGAGGAGGCAAAAATCGGACGCCTCGTCTCGGCCGGCCCGACGCCCGCCAGCGAGACCCCGGTCAACGTCTTCAAAGTCGCCTGCCAGCAGGCGTGCCCGAACGACTCGCTCGTCTTCGGCGACATCGCCGACCCGGAAAGCCGGGTCGCCCGCCTCCGCCAGAGCGAGCGCGGCTACACGATGTTCAAATACGTTAACGCCTCGCCCCGGGTCACCTACCTCGCCCGCATCAAAAATCCGAATCCCAAAATGCCAGGCGCCGACAAGGTCGGCATGGCCAACGGCGCACCCCACGGGGCGCACGGCGCAAGCCATGAGTCGCATTCTTCTCCTAACTCTCACGGGACGGCCACCGCAGCCCCCACATCACCGGAGGCCCATGAACACTAGGCAAATGCGGATTAAAGATTGCGGATTGCGGATTGGTGCTCCCCGGCCGATCACTGGATTCCGCGCACATTTCGAATTCCGCATTTCGAATTACGAATTTTTTTCAAGCCATGTCTGAAGCCACCGCCACGATTGAGGAGACGGTCACCAACGAGGAGAAGGCGGTCGTGCGTCCGCCGCTCGTGCTCAACAAGCGGACGATGGGCTGGATCAGCAGCTACATCAGCTCGATCATCGAGGACCGGACGCCGATGTGGTGGTGGGTCTCGATGGCGATCACCGTCCCGATGACTCTGATGTGCCTCTCCCTCCTCGCCTACCTGATCTCGACCGGCGTCGGGGTCTGGGGGAACAACCACCCGGTCGGCTGGGCGTGGGATATCACGAACTTCGTTTTCTGGATCGGTATCGGCCACGCGGGCACGCTGATCTCGGCGATCCTTTTTCTGACCCGCCAGAAGTGGCGGACGTCGATCAACCGCGCGGCCGAGGCGATGACGCTTTTCGCGGTCGTCTGCGCCGGCATCTATCCGGCCCTGCATGTCGGGCGGGTGTGGATGGCATGGTTCCTCGCGCCGGTTCCGAATGCGAACGGGATCTGGCAAAACTTCCGAAGCCCGCTCCTGTGGGACGTTTTTGCGGTCTCGACGTATTTCATCGTCTCGATCCTCTTCTGGTATACCGGGCTGATCCCCGACCTCGCAACCGTCCGCGACCGTTGCACGACGAAGATAAAAAAATTCATCTACGGGGTGATGGCGCTCGGATGGCGCGGCGGTAACCGCCAGTGGCGGCATTACGAGAAGGCGTATCTCATCCTCGCCGGCCTCTCGACCCCGCTCGTGCTCTCGGTCCACTCGGTCGTGTCGTTCGACTTTGCGACGTCGGTCATCCCCGGCTGGCACACGACGATTTTCCCGCCCTACTTTGTGGCCGGCGCGATCTTCGGCGGGTTCGCGATGGTGCTCACGATCATGATCCCGGCCTGCGCGCTCTACAAGCCGCTGCACGACCTAGTCACGATCGACCACGTGAACAAGATGTGCAAAATCATCCTGCTCACCGGCTCGATCGTCGGCTACGCCTACCTGATGGAGCTCTTCATCGCGTGGTATGGTGGCAACCCCTACGAGCGCGCGGCGTTCTGGTATCGTGCGTTCGGCCCCTACTGGTGGGCCTTTTGGGCCATGATGTTCTGCAACGTGATCGCCCCGCAACTGTTTTGGTTCAAATATTTCCGCACCCACCTGCTCTGGGTCTGGATCATCGTGCAGTTCCCGAACATGGGGATGTGGTTCGAGCGGTTCGTGATCATCGCGACGACCCTCTCCCGCGATTTCTCGCCTTCGGCATGGGGGATGTTCCATCCGACCTGGGTTGATATCTGCACGTTCATTGGCACGTTCGGGTTGTTCACGACGCTGTTCCTGATTTTCATCCGCTTCCTGCCGATGATCTGCATGTTTGAAGTCAAGGCGGTGCTGCCCGAGGCGGACCCGCACTACGGGGAGGACCACCACTGATGAAGGCCGTCGGCAATCTCCAAGCTCCGGTCTATGGCGTCGCCGCCGAGTTCCACTCCGCCCGCGACCTCTACCATGCCGCCGAAAAAATCCGCGACGCCGGGTTCAGTAAGTGGGATGTCTTCTCGCCGTTCCCGATCCACGGGATGGATGAGGCGATGGGGATGAAGCGCTCGATCCTCGGGAAGGTCGTCTTCCTCGGCGGCCTCACCGGGTTCCTCACGGCGGTCACCCTCCAGTTCGGACCGACGGCATTCCTCTACCCGCTCATCGTCGCGGGCAAACCGACCGACCTGTTCACCGTCCCCGCATTTTTTCCGATCATGTTCGAGCTCACGATCCTGATCTCCGCGTTCACCGCCGTCTTCGGGATGCTCCTCATGAACGGCCTCCCACGCCTCAACCACGCGCTCTTCAATTGGGACCGGTTCAAAAAAGTCACCGAGGACAAATTCTTCGTCGCCATCGAGTCCGCCGACCCGAAATTTTCCGAGCGCCCGGTCCGGGATTTCCTGGAATCCCTCGGCGGCGACAACATCACCACGATCCATGGAGACTAGACGATGCTGAAATACTTCTTCGCTCTCTTCGCCCTGCTCGTCGTCCTCGTCGTCTCGATCACCGGGTTCCGTGGCGGAAAATCCACCCGCCCGCCGATCGAGATTTTTCCCGACATGGACCACCAGCCGAAGCTCAAGGCCCAGGTGCCGAGCGGGTTTTTTGCCGACGGACGCGCGGCGCGGGTTCCGGTCGCCGGCACGGTGCCGATGGGCTACGCGATCCCGCTCCACAAGCCGGTCGGCGGCACGGTTGGCGAGGCGACCGGACCCTACAAGCAGATCTATTTTTCTTCGGGTCCGGTCTATTTTGACACCGGAAAAATCGGCGACCAATGGGCGACCGGAATGCCATTTGTGATTTCGCCCGAGTGGATCGCCCGCGGCCGCGAGCGGTTCACGATCAACTGCGCGGTCTGCCACGGCGCAACCGGTGCGGGCAACGGGATCTCCTCGAAATACGGTCTCGTCGCGATCGCCAACCTCCACCAGCAGAGGATTCGCGACATGGCGGACGGCGAGATTTTCAACACGATCACCAACGGAAAAAATACGATGATGGGCTACGGCGACCGGATCCAGGTCCAGGACCGCTGGGCGATCATCGCCTACATCCGCGCGCTTCAGCTCTCGCAGGGCGGGGCGAAGATCGACAGCGTGCCGGCGGCCGAGCGCGCCGCGCTGGAGGCCAAACCATGAGCGAGCAACCAACCACATTCGATTACAAACATGTCGGGGGACGGTTCCTCGGGCTCGTCGCGACCGCGCTCGCCGCCTACGCCGCGATCTTCATCGGCGCGGCGTTCGCGCCCGACCAGTTCGCATTCTCCTACCTGTTCGCGTTCACATTTTTCTTCACGATCTGCATGGGCGGGTTCTTCTGGGTGCTTGTCCACCACGCGGTGGATGCCGAGTGGAGTGTCGTCGTCCGCCGTCAGCTTGAAAATATCGGGAGCCTGCTCGTTGTGATGGCGCTCCTCTTTATCCCGATGGTTTTCGTTGCGCCGAGGCTCTGGGACTGGATGCGGATCGCGCCGGGGACGGATGTGCTGCTCTCCGAAAAATGGCCGTATCTGACTCCGTGGTTTTTCTGGATTCGCGCGGGATTTTACTTCCTGTTCTTCGGAATCGCGGCGACCTGGCTGCGCGCAAACTCGATCCTGCAGGACGCCGATGGCGCCCCACGCTACACGGTTTTTAACCGGCGGATCACGTTTGCCAGCCTCCCGTTTTTTGCCGTCTGCCTCACATTCTCGGCGATCGACTGGCTGATGGGCCTCGACTTCCGGTGGTTCTCGACGATGTGGGGGGTCTATATTTTTGCGGGCACCGCGCTGAGCTCGCTGTGCGTGCTCGTCCTGCTCATCACCGCGCTCCGGGGGGTCGGGTATTTCGAGGGCGTCATCACGGTCGAGCACTACCACATCATCGGCAAGCTGATGTTCGCGTTCACCATCTTCTGGGCCTACATCGGGTTCAGCCAATACATGCTGATCTGGTATGCGAACATCCCGGAGGAGACGATCTACTTCCTGCGGCGGAACACCGAGAGCTGGCAGGTCCTGAGCACAGTGCTCGTCGTCGGACATTTCTTCGTGCCGTTCCTGCTCCTCCTTTCGAACCCCGGCAAGCGCAAGCCAGCATTCCTCTGCGGGGTCGCGGTCTGGATCCTCCTCATGCACCTCCTCGATATTTATGTCATCGTCCTCCCGGTCCTGCACAAGGCCGGGGTTGTCGTGAGCTGGATGGACTTCGCATGCCTCGCCGCGATCGGCTGCACGCTCGCCGCCGTCTTCCTCAAACGTCTCGGCGACGCCCCGCTCTGGCCGCTCCGCGACCCGCGGCTCGCAAAATCCATCGCCCTAAAAAACTGATGTCCGACCCGAACGAACATTCCCCGAAGCCTCGCGCGCTCTGGCCGTTTTTCGTCCTCGGCCTGATCCTCATCGTCCTCTTCTGGGGTGTGAACGTCGGCCTGACCCGCTGGAATGCCGGCAACCCCGAACCCGAGGAAGCCGCCCGCTCGCTCGTCCGTATCAAATATCTCGCCGATCTCCGAGCCGAGGAGTCCGCCAAGCTCGAATCCTACGCATGGGCCGACCGCACGAACGGCACCGTCCAAATCCCGATCAAGGTCGCCATGAAGCAGATCCTCCCCGTGCTCGTCGCCGTCCAGCCGCACGCCGCCTACCCGGTCGCCACGCCCGTGCCCGTGCCAGCCGCAACCCCTGCCCCGGCGGCACCAACCCCTGCACCGCAGCCATAAGCCCGCTTCTTCGGAAAGCGGGCAAGTTGCCCGCGCTCCCGAAGATTTGCACTTTTCGCAG
>DYRS01000254.1 GCA_020718585.1 Chthoniobacter flavus | reverse complement strand
CTAGGACTTCGCGAAAGGACCGATAGAGGCACGTGGGGCAGCCTGCGCGCCGGCCATCTGGCCCGGGGAAAAAGGCGTCGCTCTGGGTGCGGCCGGGGACGTGGAGCCTCAGAGTGTCGCGGTAGCCTCGCAGCAGGTCGACAAGGTCGGCAGCGATGGGCACGAAGCGCGACTTGCCGAACTTGCCGCAGCGGATCAAGAGGACCCCGGCGTCGAGGTCGGCGTCTTGCTCCTTCAGGGCGACGACCTCTCCGCGACGCATCCCGGTCAGCAGCAGCGTACGCAGGGCTGTGCCGTGAATCAGGCCGCGTCGGGGGGAGCGGGCCGGGGTCGGTAGTCTGCCGCAGGCTTCGAAGAACTGCCCGGCCTCCTGTCGTGACAGCACGCGGACGACGGGCTTTAGGCGGCAGGCCCCGAGGAACCGGCGCGGGGGCACGAAGGTACGAGACTCCTCGACCGCGAGGAAGCGCGCGAGCTGGCGAACCAGAGTCAGTCGATGCGAGCGGGAGCCTCGGGTGCCAACGGAAACGAAGCGGCGGACGAGCGATTCGTCGACGACGGCGCCCGCCGCCTCGCCCATCGCAAGGCGATCGAGCTCGCCGAGAAGCCACGACTCATTGCGGTAGGTGGCGCCCAGCGAGCGTTTGTGCGACAGGAAGGAGGCGAGGTGAGCGGCGAGCGGGCTACCGAACGTGCTCGCTTTCACGGGCGCACCTGCGCGGTCGAGAGCGCCACCGTCCGCAGGCCCGCGAGGTCGACCTTCGCGTAGATCCGCGTCGTCTCCATCGACGCATGCCCCAGGACGTTCGAGATGGTCCCGAAGGGTGCTCCCCTCTCGAGCATGCCCGTGGCGGCCGAGTGGCGCAGCAGATACAACCCTCGCCGCCCGAGAGGCGGCGCGATACCGCTTGCCTGGAAAGCCCGGTGCATGACCGCCCAGAGATTGTTGTACGGGCCGAGCGGCGCGATGGGTGCCTTATGCCGCACGAACACCTCCCGTGCCACGCAGTCAGGCCGTCCGTGGCGCAGATAGTCCACCAGGGCTTCGTCCACATCCACCAGCAGGGGCAGCTCCAAGACCCTCCCTGTTTTGGCCTGCTGGAATGCGATCCGTCGCTGCCGCCAGTGGATCTCATCCAGGCGAAGGCCGCGGATGTCGCCCGGTCGCATCCCATAGCGGGCCGCGAGCAGGAGCATTGCGTAGTCTCTCTTGCCCAGGGCTGTGGAGCGGTCCACGGCCCGCACGAGATTCGCCACGGCGTCCTTGTCGAGGACAGCAGGCAGGTCGCGCAGGCGGTAGAGCCGCGGCGAGACGACAGCCATCGCGAGGCCGGTGGGCACCGCGCTTTCCATTCCCAGGTAGCGCAGAAGGCAACGCAGCTTCGACGCGTGGCCCGCGACTGTGACCGGCTTCAGGTGCTCACGGCTGGCGAGGTAGTCGCGGACGTGAACCGCAGAAAGGGCCCCAAGCTCATCCACTCCCTGAGCAGCGAGCCAGCCAAAGAACTCCCTCAGCACCCACTCGTCGGCACGCAGGCTCCGACGACCACGATGGTGCCTGGCGAAGGCCAGGTATGCGGGTACGGTCGCGTCGTAAAGCGTCGAGGTGGGCTTGCACGGTGACGGGAGGCGCCGCACCCATTCGCCGCCACGCTTCAGGATCAACCTCAGTGCAGCCCGCACCCTGCCGTAGTCGTTCTGGCGGCCGAGACACCTCCGCTCGAGGTACACCACGACCTCCTGTTCGCGAACGTTGGCCGGCAGCGGGCCACCGGTCTCTTCAAAGCCTCCAACGAAGTCGACCCACTCACGCAGGTGGTGGGCGACCGTCCCTGGCGCGTATCCCCTGCTGACCAGGGTCTCCGTCCGAGAGTCCAGCAGCGTCTTCCATCGTGAGACCCGGTACGCCGGCCGGGCCCTCTCGGGCAGAAGCGTCTCGTACATCGTCCAACCTCCAGCTTGATCCCTCGCCGCCCCCCCACGAGGCGGTCGATGGCCTGGAGGTTATGAATGTGCTGGGGTTTGCGAGCCCGCCCGGCAGCTCACTTCTTGGACCCGAGGACGTCAGTAGCACATAACATCCCACTGCGCATATCTGAAGCCGGAATGGTGCCAGGAGAGGAGCAAGCGGGTGCGGTCCTCGTCGAGCA
>DYRS01000073.1 GCA_020718585.1 Chthoniobacter flavus | reverse complement strand
ATGGCGCCCGAGGTGATCGTCGTGCAGAGCAAGGGGATGCAGCGCTGGGTCAGTATGGAGCTGGCGAAGCGCTTCGGAGTCTGGGCCAATTGCGACTGGCCGTTTCCGAATGCGATGATGTGGCGGCTCTATGGTCTGGTCATGCCGGAGATTCCCGTTGACGAGGCCGCGTTTACGCCGGAGGCGCTCGCGTGGAAAATCATGCAGCGCCTTCCCGGTTTCCTTGATCACGGGGCGTTTGCGCAACTTCGGCGTTACCTGACCGACGACGGCGACGGACTCAAGCTTTTTCAGCTCTCCTGCCGGATTGCCGATACCTTTGACCAGTACACGCTGTTTCGTCCGGAGATGCTGGCCCAATGGGAGAAAACGGCGGACGGGGCGCTCGCGGATGCGTGGCAGGCCATTCTCTGGCGGACGCTGGCGGCGGACGGCGGCGGGTGGCACCGGGGACGCATGAAGGAGGAATTCATCCGGCGGATGAAGGAGGTCGAATCTCCCATCGACGGCATGCCGGAGAGAATCGCCGTGTTCGGCATCTCGTACCTGCCCGCCCACCACATGGAGGCGCTTGCCGCCATCTCCACAGTCACGGTTGTGAACCTGTTTTTGCTGAGCCCCACGCGCGAGTACTGGGCCGATATCGTTTCGCGAAAGGCGAGGGCCCGGCTTGCCGAGGGTGAAGCGGCGCTCCGGAGCGAAGGGCATCCGCTCCTCGCCTCGCTGGGCAGGATGGGGCGCGATTTTTCCGACATGGTGATCGAGATCGGCGATGTGGCATCGCTTCACGAGGAGCTCTACGAAGAGCCCGGCGAAGAGACGCTCCTGAGGCAGATGCAGACCGACATCCTGAATCTCTCCGAAGGCGCGCCGGGGATGGAAAAACGGCCCGTCAAACAGGGCGACCGTTCGATTCAGGTGCATTCCTGCCACAGCCCGCTGCGTGAAATCGAGATTCTCCATGACAACATTCTTGCGCTTCTGGAGGGCATGGATGGACTCACGCCCCGCGACATCGTTGTGATGACGCCCGACATCGAGACTTACGCCCCCTACATTGCGTCTGTTTTTGAAAGTTTTCACGATACCCCGGTTAAAATTCCCTACGCGATTGCCGACCGCCGCCTGAAAAGCGAGGGGCGGATTGCCGAGGCGATGCTGAAGCTGCTGGATCTTCCCGGAAGCCGCCTCACGTCGGTGTCATTGCTCGATATCCTCGCGGCGGCCCCGGTTCAAAGACGCTTCGGGCTGGAAGACCGGGAGATCGACCGCATCCGGGACTGGGTGGAGAAAACGGCCATCCGCTGGGGGATGGACGAAAAAAGCCGTCTGGACCTGGGGCTTCCCGGATACCGCGAGAACTCCTGGCGGGCCGGACTGGACCGGCTTTTGCTCGGCTACGCCCTTTCCGATGAGAATAACCGTCTTTTCAACGGCATCCTCCCCTTCGACGAAATGGAGGGGGCCGACGCCCTCACCCTTGGCAGACTCGCCGATTTCATTGATCATATCGACGCCATGACAAAAAGAGTGGCTGCCCCCCGGACCCTTGGCGCGTGGCGGGTGGAGTGCGCCCGCATCCTTTCGGACTTCATTGCCGCCGATGAGGAGATGCAAGGCGAACTGGCGGCAGTTTCCGGGGTGGTGGCGCGCATGGGGGAGCTGGCCGAACAATCGGGATACGAAGGGATGGTTTCCGCCGCCGTGATCAAGGCGTGGCTCTCCATGGCTCTGGAGCGGGCGGAGAGGGGGCTTGGCTTCATCACCGGCGGCGTGACGTTCTGCGCGATGCTGCCGATGCGGAGCATTCCCTTCCGGGTTGTCGCCCTGATCGGCATTAACGACGGCGCGTTTCCGCGGCAGAATTCCGCCCCCGGTTTCGACCTTGCCGCCCGTAATCCCCGGCGCGGCGACCGGTCGTTGCGCGACGAGGATCGCTACCTGTTTCTCGAGGCGCTCCTTTCGGCCCGCGATTGTTTCTATGTCAGTTATGTCGGGCAAAGTATCAAGGATAACAGCGAGATTCCGCCGTCGGTTCTGGTCAGTGAGCTTCTTGACGCCATCGACAGGGGCTTCGAGCGGGAAGAGGGGGGTGGAATCGCCGACCGGCTTCTCACGAAACACCGTCTGCAGGCATTCAGCCGCGACTATTTTTCCCCGGAGTCGCCCCTTTTCAGCTACTCTGCCGCCAATTTTGAGGCGCTGCTGGAAAGGGAGGCTTCGTCTGAAGCGGGCGGATTTTTGAAGAGCCCCCTCGCCGCCCCCGCCGACGGATGGAGGGAGGTCGCCCTGTCGCAGCTCCACAGTTTTTTCAAAAACCCGGCGAAGTTCTTTCTGGAAAAGCGGCTGCGGATCGCTATGGAGGAAATTGCGGACCCGATGACAAAACGGGAGCCGTTTTCGATGGATGGACTCGAGGGCTACAACCTGAAACAGGAGTTGCTGAGCGTTGCGCTTCGCGGGGAAAACAGCGGGGATTACCTGTCCGTCGCCCGCGCCCGTGGGCTGGTCCCGCCCGGTCGCCACGGCGGAATCGTTTTCGAGACTCTGCAGCGCCAGGCCGAAGAGTTTTCCCGGAAGGCGCTGGCACGAATCGGCGGCGCCAAGAGGCTTGCGCCCCTCGATGTTGCGTTCTCGCTGGGCGAATTCCGGCTGACGGGTCGGCTCGAGGATCTGTGGCCGGAGGGGATGATCCGCTTTCGCAGCGCGAAAATGAAGGCAAAAGACACGATCCTTGTCTGGTTGGACCACCTGGTTCTCAATGCGTCCTGCCGTGAGGGGTATCCGCACCATTCGCTCCTCATCATGGAGGATGAGGAAAAGGCCTTCCTGCCGGTTGCGGCGCCGCTTCCCATTCTGCAGAGTTTACTCGAGCTTTACTGGCAGGGGCTGCAGGCGCCGCTCAGGTTTTTCCCCGCCTCGTCCGTTGCCTACGCCGCCGGGGGGAAATGGTCGCTTGATGAAGCGTGGAAAAAGTGGAACGACGGGTATCCCGATATCCCCGGCGAATGCCGCGACGCCTCGTTTCGTCTCTGTTTCGGGGAAACAGCGCCGTTTGACGACGCATTCGAACGCGTCGCCCATACCGTGATGGAGCCGCTGCTTATGCATCTCGAAGAGGGCAGGCGATGATTGAACTCGACCATCTGCATCTGGAACTCTCGGGGGTGAAGCTGATCGAAGCCTCCGCCGGAACGGGAAAAACGTACGCAATCGCCAGCCTCTACCTGCGCCTGCTTGTCGAGCAGGGCCTTGCGCCGGAGCAGATCCTCGTGGTGACCTACACCGAGGCGGCAACCATGGAGCTGCGCGGAAGAATCCGCGACCGGATCAGGGCGGCTCTTGCGGTTTTTGACGGCGGCGCTGCGGACGATGCGTTTCTATCGGGACTTGCCTCCAACGTAAACGGGAAGGGGCCGGGTGTTAAAAGCGCCCGCGACCGGCTCGAACGGGCTCTGAACGCCTTCGATACGGCGTCCATCCATACCATTCACGCCTTCTGCCTGCGCGCCCTTCAGGAAAACGCCTTTGAAAGCGGCTCTCTGTACGATACAAAACTAATGACCAGTCAGACGGAGCTGCTCCAGGAGGTGGTCGATGATTTCTGGAGGATCCGGTTTTTCACCGATGACGCGCCGCTCCTCAGGCAGGCGCTGCTGAAAAAATTCTCCCCGGAAACGTTCATGGATTTTCTGAAGGGGCTCATGATCAGCCCGAATCTGGAGATCAGGCCATCGTTCGGGGTGGAAAAAATCGCCGCCGTGGAAGCGCGGTGTCAGTCCTTAAGCGAACAGGCGCGAAAGATGTGGCAGGAAAAGAGCGGTGAAATCCGGGCGCTCATCGAAAGCGACAAGGGGCTCAAAAGATCGGACGGAAATTACCGGGCCGATCTGCTTTCCGCGCTGTTTTCGGAAATGGACGCCTGGGTCGCGGGCAAAGACGTCTTCGCGCTTTTCCCCGGATTTGACAAGTTCACCGCCTCCGGCATCGTAAAGCGTACAAAGCCGACGGGAAAGGCGCCGACCCATCCGTTTTTTGATCTCTGCGGGGAACTCGCCGACCGTGTCGATGAGCGGTTTCTCGCGCTGAAATGGGAACTTGTCGCGTTTTGCCAAAGAAGGCTTCCCGAGTTGAAGAAAAAGAGAAATATCCGATTTTTCGACGACCTTCTCAACGACCTCTACGAGGCCGTTCAGGGCGAACGCGGTGAGGCGCTGACACGCAGCCTCCGCGAAAAATACCGGGCCGCCCTGATCGACGAGTTTCAGGACACCGATCCCGTCCAGTACGACATCTTCAGAAGGATTTACGCCGCAGAGCAAAGCCCGCTTTTTCTAATCGGCGATCCCAAACAGGCCATCTACAGCTTCCGCGGGGCGGACATCTTCGCCTACCGGGAAGCGGCGCTGGATGTATCGAAGGAAAGCGCAGCTTCATGTTCACAAAGCGCAGCTTCATGTTTACAAAATGCCTTCACGCTGACCGGCAACTGGCGTTCCTCGCCAAAATTGCTCGACGCCTTCAATGCCGTCTTTGACTCAGTGGTAAACCCCTTTGTTTACGAATGGATAGCATACCATCGGGTGCGGTCCGGCAGAGGGGAGGCGCGGGCAGATATTCCCGTCTTTGAGCAGGACGCGCCATTCCAGCTCTGGACGCTGCCGCCCGGCGGCGACGGAAAGCCGCTTACCGCAAGCCGGGCGCGAGAGATCATTCCCGGGGCGGTGGCCGGAGAAATCGTTCGCCTTCTCAATGAAGGCGAGGAGAAAGGCACGCGGATCGATGGTCATCCGCTCTTTCCCGGAGACATCGCGGTGCTTGTCCGCAACCGATGGCAGGCCGTCGCCGTCCAGAAGGCCCTGCGCGAGAGCCGCATCCCAAGCGTCGTCCGGAGCGACATGAGCGTTTTTGCATCCGGCGAGGCAAGAGAACTCTTCACGCTGCTTGCGGCCCTTGCCAGTCCCGGCAGCGAGGCGAAAATCAGGGCCGCCCTTGTCACCGACATCCTCGGCATGACGGGCGACGACATAGCCCTTCTCCTTGAAGATGAAAAGGGCTGGGACGCGTGGGTCGGGATGTTCCGCGACTGGCATCAGATGTGGGCCGGCAGGGGGTTCATGGTGATGGCGCAGTCGCTGCTTGCCTCACGGAAGGTGCGGGGAAGGCTCCTGCGTTTTCCCGACGGGGAGCGCCGCCTTACCAATCTGCTCCACTGTCTGGAGCTGATCCATCGCCATGAGCACGAACAGAAACCCGGCATCGAGGGGCTGGTTGCCTGGTTTGCCGAACGTCTGAGCGCTCAGGACGAAAGCGACGAATACCAGATCCGCCTGGAGACGGACGAGAAGGCCGTCAGGGTTGCCACCGTCCACGTCAGCAAGGGGCTTGAATACCCCATCGTTTTCTGCCCTTTCATGTGGGAAGGAGTGAAAGAAAATGGCGAAGTCGCTGCCTTCCATGACGGATTCAGGCGCGTCAAGGACTTCGGGTCGTCCTCGTATCAGGATGCGCGGATGGCTGCACAAAGAGAAAGTCTCGCGGAGAGCCTTCGCCTGCTCTACGTCGCGATGACGCGGGCGAAATACCGCTGCTATCTGACGGCGGGCAAGGTTGCCGGCAGCAGCCGGGGGAAAAGCAGTCCGGAAAACTCCGCGCTGGCCTGGCTTTTTCACGCCTCCGAAGAGACCAGGGCTGCCGCCAACGTGGTCGGCGAGCTCGTTCGGAAAATCAGCCTCCTTTCGGCGGAGACAATGCAGGAACAGCTTGCATCCATTCAGGAAAGGGCAAACGGGGCTATCTCGGTCGTTTCCCTCCCCGAAGGCGCCCCTTGCGTCTATGCCGCACCAGGCGGCGGGGGCGGCGCGCTTGCCGCTCGGCGATTCTCCGGGACTGTCGTGGGCGACTGGCGCGTGACCAGCTTTACCGCGTTTGCCGCCCACGAGTCTGCCGCCGTCGAGCTTCCCGACCGCGACGGGGAAGGGGCGATGGAAAAGACGCCGGAAGCGGCGCCCGGCGAGGGCGCCGGGGGAAAAACCATCTTTACCTTTCCACGGGGGGCTCAGGCGGGGATCTTCTTTCACGAGATATTTGAGGAACTTGACTTCGCGGGCGCAACCGCCGAGGCTATTCAGCGTCTTGTGGGAAGCAAGCTGGAAAAGTACGGCTATGAAAAGGAGTGGATTGAACCCCTTGGCGGCGCCATCGACGACGTCATTCACACCCCGCTTGCCGCGCAGGAGGGGACCTTCACGCTGTCCGGCATCAGACCGGGCGCGTGGGCTACCGAAATGGAGTTTTATTTCCCTCTGAAATGGATAACATCCGGGCTGATGGGGGAGCGCCTGAAAAGATGGGACAGCCGCTTCGACGTTGCCGACATTTCCCGGGTGGCCGCGGCGCTGGATTTCCGGCCGGTGCGCGGAATGGTGCGGGGGTTCATGGACATGGTCTTTGAACACGCCGGGAAATACTACCTCGTTGACTGGAAATCGAACCATCTGGGTTTTCGGGTGGAGGACTACGGCCCGGAGGCCCTCCGGACGGCAATGGAGCGGAATCTCTATCCACTGCAGTATCTTATCTACACGGTGGCGTTGAACAGGCATCTGACGCGGCGCGTCCGCGGCTACGATTACGCGAGTTCCTTCGGCGGGGTGATCTACGCCTTCATCCGGGGGGCGAGCGCGAAAAAAGGCGAGACATACGGATTTTTCCGCGATATTCCGCCTGCCGGGATGATTGCCGAGCTGACCGGGGCGCTGATTGAAGAGGACAACCGAAGCGCTCCTGAGGAGGGGAGGCCGTGACGCATACCGAACTGACCCCGCTCGATCGCCGCTTTGCCGATTTTATCCTCAGGGAGTCGGGGAAACCGTCGCCGCTTCTCTGGTCTGTCGTCGCCATGCTTAGCCGCGCCGTCCAGGAGGGCGACATCTGTCTGGATTTGACCCGGATCGCCGGCCGTGAAATACGGATAGACAAAGAAATGCAGACATTTCCGGATATTGGGGAACTGCTCGCAATTCTGGGGGAGGGGGGCTTTTCCACCGTCGGCGCGCCGGGGGAGTTCTGCCCGCTTGTCCTCGATGGGGCGGGGCGTCTCTACCTTTACCGCTACTGGAAATACGAAAGCGACCTGGCCGCGGCGATTCTGCGGAAGGCTGCGGACGCAGGCGGGACGCTGGATGGGGAGCTTCTCGCGCGGGGACTTGAGAGACTTTTTGCCGGTTTCCCCGGCGAGGAGGGGGAAACGGACTGGCAGAAGGTCGCGGCGCTGGCGGCATTGCGCAAGAATGTCTGCATCATCTCGGGCGGTCCCGGAACAGGCAAGACCTCGACCGTAGTCCGGATCATCGCGCTTCTTCTGGAACAGGCAAAAGGGGCGCCCCTGCGCATCGCGCTCGCGGCGCCGACCGGCAAGTCCGCGTCCCGGCTCAGGGAATCGGTAAGCTCGATGCGCGAGGCGCTTGCCTGCGATCCCTCCATAAAAGAGCTTGTCCCCCGGGAGGCCGTAACGATCCATCGTCTGCTCGGGTCAATCCACGGCTCGACGCGCTTTTTCCATTCACAGGAAAATCCTCTGTCTTACGATGCGGTGATCGTGGACGAGGCGTCGATGGTCGCCCTTCCGCTGATGGCGAAGCTTGTCGCGGCGCTCAGGCCGGAGGCCCGGCTCATCCTCCTCGGAGACCGCGACCAGCTCTCTTCGGTGGAGGCCGGCGCGGCGCTGGGCGACTTGTGCGGCGGCGGGCGCAGGGAGACATTTTCTTTGGAATTTGCCACCCTCGTTGCCAAAATCTCCGGCGTCGGGATCCCGGCCGCACCTGCCGGAGGGGCGCTGCCGCCGCTTGCCGACGCGCTTGTCGTCCTGAGAAGGAATTACCGTTTCCCGTCGGAAAGCGGAATCGGCGGGGCGGCGAGGGAGGTTAACGCCGGTCGGGGGAGGGAGGCGATGGCCATCCTCAAAAATGACGCCTTTTTCGATGCCGTCTGGCGCGACCTGCCGACGCCGGACAAACGCGTACGGGCGTTTACCGAAACCGTTCTCGACGGTTACGGCCGTTTTCTCCAGGCTGAAACGGCGGACGAGGCGTTGCGGCTGTTCAGCGCCTTTCGGTTTCTCTGCGCGCTGAACGGGGGCCCGTACGGGGTGGAGGGCATCAATGCCGTCATCGAGTCCATCCTTGCGGCACGGGGGCTTATCGATCCCAGGCCGCGCTGGTACCGGGGCAGGCCGGTGCTTGTGACAGTGAATGACTACAACCTGAAGCTCTTCAACGGCGATGTCGGGATAACCTTTCCGGATGGCGGCGATGACGGCAGGCTCCGTGTTTTCTTTTCCGATGCCGACGGGGGGGTGCGCGGCGTTTCGCCGGTGCGCCTTCCCGCGCACGAGACGTGCTATGCGATGACGATTCACAAAAGCCAGGGTTCCGAGTTCGACCGCACCGAAATGATTCTTCCCGGGGAGAACTCCGCGATCATGACGCGGGAGCTGATCTACACCGGGATCACGCGGGCGAAAAGCGGGGTGAAAATCTGGGGGAAAGAGGATATTTTTATTGCGGCTGTATCCCGGAAGATGGACAGGAAATCCGGCCTCCGGAACGCGCTCTGGCCCGCCGGGTAAAAAATTCCCTTGACAAACGGGGGAATACCCCCTATACCCCGCCCGCCGGTAGAAAGTTTGGTTGTCGGCACGAAAAAAGAACCACTGCATTGGGACGTTGTTTTAAGTATTCCGAAGTTTTGCCCGGCGCACCGACGGTCGGGCTTTTTTGTTGGTCGGGTTTTTCCGCGAGGAAGGCCTGGTGTTGGCAAGAGTATTGCGGAGTCATTGAAACAAGAGTCTCGTAACTATCGTATCGCTGCGGCTGTAGCGATACGGGCCATGATCACGCGGGATGTCGAACCGCGGATGATGGACAACAAGACGAAAGGGAAAAAATGACTTCACAATTTATTGATCTGCATCTGCGTCCGGAACTCGAGCAGGCGGTTGCCGCGCTTGGCTATGCGGAGCCCACCCCCATCCAGTCGGGAATCATCCCGCTGATGCTCTCCGGCATCGACGCCATCGGTCAGGCCCAGACCGGCACCGGCAAGACCGCCGCTTTTTCGATTCCCATACTGAACAATCTGCAATCAGGCAGCCGTCTGCCGCAGGCGCTGGTGATGGCGCCGACCCGCGAACTGGCCCTCCAGGTGTCCGAGGCGATCACCGGTCTCGGCCAGTTCTGCAAGGTGCGGGTACTGGCGATTTACGGCGGCGCCGCCTACGAAAAGCAACTGACCCAACTCAAGCGGGGTGTTGACGTGGTCGTCGGCACTCCCGGCAGGCTTCTGGATCTGCTTAACCGCGGCGCCCTCAACCTGAGCGGGGTGCGCACCGTCGTCCTCGATGAAGCCGATGAGATGCTTTCGATGGGTTTTATCGAGGATATCGAGGCGCTGCTTTCCGCAACGCCTGTCGAACGCCAGACGTCGCTCTTTTCGGCAACACTGCCCCTGCCTATCCGCAAGCTTGCCAAAAAATACATGCGCGAGCCGCAGTCGGTGACGATTGACCGGGAGCAGATGACCGTCGCCGCGATTGAGCAGCGCTATTATCTGGTCAATCAGAGCGACAAGACCGCCGCCCTTACCCGGCTTTTCGAGGTGGAGGAGATAACCTCCGCGCTGATCTTTGCCCGCACGAGACTGGGAACGCGCGATCTGGCGGCGGAACTGACCAAACGCGGATTTCCCTCCGAGGCGCTGAACGGCGACTTGAGCCAGGAATCGCGCGAAAGCACGCTGAACCGCTTCCGCACAGGCCAGATCAAGGTGCTGGCGGCAACGGACGTTGCCGCGCGCGGGCTCGACATTGAGGGAATTTCCCATGTCTTCAATTACGATCTGTCGGAAGACCCTGAAATATACATCCATCGCGTCGGGCGTACCGGCCGCGCCGGCCGCGCCGGTGTTGCCATTACGCTGGTCACCCCCTCCGAGAAACGGCGGCTGCACAATGTGGAAACCTTTATCCACCAGAAACTGACGTCGGCCGTTCTTCCGACCGAGGAAGAAATCATGGCCCGCCGTCAGAACGAGCTGGTTGAAAAACTGACCTTCTGGCTTAAACGGGGCCGCTGCAAGCAGGAGCGCCTGATCGCCGAACAGATGGTGGCCGAGGGGGCGGATCCGCTCGATCTGGCCGCGGTTGCGATCAAGATCGTCCGCGCCGAAGAGAAGGCCCGGCCGGTTGCCCCTGTATCAGCGGTTGTTGAAATGAAAAGTGAAAATTATGGTGCGGACCGATTTGGGAGAAGGACCCCGCTGCGACGAACCCGCCTTGCCGCGGCAGCGGAGTCGCGCGGCAAAACGCAGGCGTCTGCCCGGCGCGAAGAGGGAAAGCCGTCCCGCGAAGCGGGAATGGTGAGCCTTACGATGAACATCGGCAAGACGCACGGCATCCGTCCGGCGGATGTGGTGGGCGCGCTTTCCTATCAGGCCGATATCCCCGG
>DYRS01000008.1 GCA_020718585.1 Chthoniobacter flavus | reverse complement strand
AACATGGTCGCAGATCGTCCTCGACGGACTGCCCGAGCTCGAATAGCCGATAGCGAGCGTGGCACCGAAGCACTTGACAAGTTGATTTCGCCATTTAGTTAATGGCATTAACAATCTGCCCGCGCCAGCCAAAACCCAAGACCATGCCGGATCAAAAACCATCGGACCCGCCGCGCGCCCGGGGCCCGCTTTTCAAATGGGCCGCTGCCCTGCTCGCCGTGCTGCTGGTTTTCGGAATTCTGGGCACCGTGAAGTATCTGCAGTTCCGTGCGGCGATGGAGATGCACATGGGGTTTGAGATGCCGCCGGAATCAGTGACGACCGTCCGCGTGGCCGCGCAGAGCTGGCCGGGCGCGCTCGCCTGCGTGGGCTCGCTGAAGCCGGTGGACGGCCTAATGCTGCGCGCCGACCTGCCTGGCGACATCGAGGTGATCGGGTTCGAGTCCGGAGCACGGGTGAAGCAGGGGGATCTCCTTGTGCAGCAGGACGTGTCGGAGGAAAAGGCGCAGCTCCGCGCGGCCGAGGCGAAGCAGCGGCTCGCCGAGCTCAACCTCAAGCGCCTCCAGGGGCTGCTCGAGAAAAAGGTGTCGTCGCAGTCGGACCTCGACCAGACGACGTCCGAGTTTCTCGCGGCCCGCGCGAAGTGCGAGGAGATCCGCGCGCTGATCGAGAAGAAGACGATCCGAGCACCGTTTGACGGGATGGCGGGAATCCGGAAGGTGAACGTCGGCGAATACGTTCAGACCGGCCAGGAGATCGTCCCGCTCCAGTCCATGAGCCCGCTCTACGTGAATTTCAGCCTGCCGCAGCAGAACCTCGCCGACGTGAAAATCGGGAGCGAGGTGCGGGTCTCGCTCTCGGGGGCGGACGGCCCGGCCTTTGAGGGGAAGGTGACGGCGGTGGATTCGGTGGTGGACGAGGCGACGCGGAATTTCCTTGCGCAGGGGACGCTGGAAAACCGGGGAGACCTGCTGCGGCCGGGGATGTTTGTGGGGGTCGAGGTCGTGCTGCCGTCGGAGAAGCCGGTGCTGGCGATCCCGGCAACCGCCGTGAGCTACGCGCCCTACGGGGATTCGGTTTTTGTCCTGGGCGAGCTAAAAAATGAGAAGACCGGGAAGACCTATACCGGAGTGACCCAGCATTTTGTGAAGCTGGGCGAGGCGCGCGGCGACATGGTCGAGGTGCTGTCCGGGATCCGCGAGGGCGACGAGGTTGCGACTGCTGGGGTCTTCAAGCTGCGCCCGAATGCGGCGGTCACCGCGAACAACGAGATCCGCCCGCCAGAATCGCTCTCGCCGCAGCCGAGCGACCAATGAGATTTACGGACCTCTTCATCCGGCGCCCGGTCCTCGCGCTGGTCATCAACCTCCTGATCCTCCTCGGTGGGCTCGTGGCGATCCGCGTGCTTACCGTCCGCCAATACCCGCGCAGCGACGTGGCGGTCATCACGGTCAACACCGCCTACATTGGCGCGAATGCCGACCTTGTCCGCGGCTACATCACGTCCCCGCTTGAGCGCGTGATCGCGAGCGCCGACGGGATTGATTTCATTGATTCGACGAGCACGCAGGGGCTGAGCTCGATCAAGATCCACCTCCAGCTCAACTACGACGCAAACGCCGCGCTCACGCAGGTGCAGGCAAAGGTCGCGCAGGTCCGCAACGATCTGCCCCCGGAGTCCCAGGCACCGGTCATCGAGCTCGAGACGGCGGACAACGAGTTCGCAGCGATGTATATCGGATTTTATTCCGAGGAGCTGGATGAAAACCAGATCACCGATTACCTGACGCGGGTCGTCCAGCCGAAGCTCTCGGCGATCAACGGGGTCCAGCGCGCGGACATCCTTGGCGACCGGACGTTCGCGATGCGGATCTGGCTGAAGCCGGACCGGATGGCCGCGCTCAACATCTCGCCGACCGACGTGCGCGAGGCGCTCCAGGCGAACAACTACCTCGCGGCCGTCGGTGCCACGAAGGGCTCGATGATTTCGGTGAACCTCGTCGCGAACACCAACCTGCGCACGCCGAAGGAATTCCGGCAACTCGCGATCCGCCAGACCGGGGGGACGATCGTCCGGCTCGGGGACGTGGCGGATGTCGAACTCGGCGCAGAAAACTACAGCGAGGAGGTGAAGTTCAACGGTCAGAATGCGACGTTCATGGGGATCTGGGTCCTGCCGACCGCGAACTCGCTCGACGTCGTGCGCGCGGTCCGCGAGGTGCTGCCGGGGATCGAGGCAGCGATGCCATCGGGCATCAAGGTCGGCGTCCCCTACGACTCGACGATCTACATCAACGACGCGATCCGCGAGGTCATCAAGACGCTCGTGGAGACGCTGATCATCGTGATGTTCGTCATCTACCTGTTCATGGGCTCGTGGCGCGCGGTGATCGTGCCGGTCGTGGCGATCCCGATCTCGCTCATCGGCGCGGTCTGCCTGATGATGGCGCTCGGGTTCACGATCAACCTACTCACTCTCCTCGCGATCGTGCTCTCGGTCGGGCTGGTCGTGGACGACGCGATCGTGGTGGTGGAAAACATCGAGCGTCACATGCGCGCGGGGGAGTCCCCGCTCGAGGCCGCCCTGCTCGGCGCGCGCGAGCTGGTCGGCCCGATCATCGCGATGACGATCACGCTTGCCGCAGTCTATACGCCGATCGGGATCCAGGGCGGGCTTACGGGCGCGCTCTTCCGCGAGTTTGCTTTCACGCTGGCCGGCGCGGTGATGGTTTCCGGCGTCGTTGCGCTCACGCTCTCGCCGATGATGTCGTCGCGTCTGCTGCGTCCGGGCGACGACGAGCGAGGGTTCGCCGGCTGGATCAACCGCCGGTTCGACTGGCTCCGCGCGAAATATGCCGCCGTCCTCGGCGCGACGCTCGCGAACCGCTGGATCGTCCTCTTCCTCGCCAGCTCGGTCATTTTTCTCATCCTTCCGTTCTGGATGATCAGCATGAAGGAGCTCGCTCCGAAGGAGGACCAGGGGGTCGTCTTCGGGATCGTCCAGGCACCGCCAAACGCCACACTCGACCAGAGTGCGCTCTTTTCCCGCAAGCTCGATGAGATTTTCAAATCCCAGCCGGAATGCGCCGCCACATTCCAGATCATCAGCCCGACCTTCGGGTTCGCCGGGCTCGTCACGAAGCCGTGGAGCGAGCGCAAGCGGACCGCCGAGCAGATCGCCGAGCAGCTCTTTCCGGTCGCCTCAGGAGTCGCCGGCGTGCGGATCATCCCGGTCGCCCCGCCACCGCTGCCGGGCGGAAGCAACTTCGATGTCGAGTTCGTCATCGCCTCGACCGCCGAGCCGCGCGAGATCGTCGAGTTCGCAAACAAGCTGGTCGCGAAGGCGTTTGCCAGCGGGGTCTTCATGTATGCCGACACCGACCTGAAGTTCGACCAGCCGCAGGCCGGGATCATTTTCGACCGCGACAAGGTCGCCTCGCAGGGGCTCGACCTGCGCCGGATCGGAGCCGACCTCTCGACCCTCCTCGGCGGCGACTACGTGAACCGGTTCAGCATCCAGGGCCGAAGCTACAAGGTCATCCCTCAGGTCAAGCGCGGGTCGAGGCTCACGACCGACCAGCTCGCGAACCTCTACGTCCGGGCGACCGACGGCAAGCTCGTGAAGCTCTCGACGTTCGCGACGATCGCCACCACCACCGAGCCGCGCGACATCCGACGGTTCCAGCAGCTCAACTCGGCGACGATCCAGGGCGCGATCCCGCCCGGCGTCTCGCTCGACGCCGCGCTCAAAGTCCTTGAGGACGAGGCTGCGAAGATCCTGCCGCCGGGGTTCACGGTGGACCACGCCGGGCAGTCGCGGCAGCTCCGCAGGGAGGGCAACAAGCTGATCCTCACGATGGGGCTCTCGTTCGTGCTCATCTTCCTCGTCCTTGCCGCCCAGTTCGAGAGCTTCCGCGACCCGTTTATCATCCTCTTCGGCTCTGTCCCGCTCGCGCTCTCCGGCGCGATGCTCTTCACGTTCCTCGGGTTCACCACGATCAACATCTACAGCCAGGTCGGGCTGGTCACGCTCGTCGGGCTGATCGCAAAAAATGGGATCCTCATCGTCGAGTTTGCAAACGTCCTCCAGCGCACCGGCCTCGACAAGCTCGCCGCGGTCACCCAGGCGTCGGCCACCCGCCTCCGCCCGATCCTCATGACCACCGCCGCGACCGTCATGGGCCACTTCCCGCTCGTCATCGCCAGCGGCCCGGGCGCCGGCGCCCGGAACTCGATCGGCATCGTCCTCGTCTCCGGCATGATCATCGGCACCCTCTTCACGCTCTTTGTCGTCCCCGCGATCTACACGGTCGTGGCAAAAACTGTTGAACAATCATCCGACGGCCCGGCGGAAGCCGACCTCGAACCCGCGTAGCACTTGGGCAGACTCGGATGACTTCCTCCTTCATCGCCCGATGGTCGCAATCCGGTGCTGCCGAGCGCGCGAACTACGCGCTTTTTCTTGCCGAGCTGTGCGACGTGCTCGATGTCCCCCGTCCCGATCCGAGCAGGCCGGACGATACGGAAAATGCCTACGTCTTCGAGCGTTCGGTGACATTCCACCACCCGGATGGCTCGACGAGCAGCGGTCGGATCGATCTCTACAGGCGCGCATGCTTCATCCTCGAAGCCAAGCAGGGCGTTGAAAAACGCGAATCCGCCGGGGTGCTCGCCGAGTCCACAAAAGCCAGGGCGAAAGCCGCGAAGAAGGGGACCGCCCGGCGCGGCAGCGCGGCATGGGACGAGGCGATGCTCAAGGCCCGGAGCCAGGCCGAACAATACGCCCGCGCCCTGCCCGCCACCGAGGGGCGTCCGCCGCTGCTCATCGTTGTGGATGTCGGCCACAGCATCGAACTCTACTCCGAGTTCACCCGCACCGGCGGCACCTACTCCCCGTTCCCCGATCCGCTCAACCACCGCATCCTCCTCCCGCAGCTTGCAGATCCAGCGGTCCGCGAAACCCTGCGCCTCGCGTGGACGGATCCCCTCGCGCTCGATCCCGCCCGACGCAGCGCGCGCGTGACCCATGCGATTGCCCGCAGCCTCGGACTCCTCGCCGGCTCGCTCGAAAAATCCGGCCACAGCGCGGAGGATGTCGCCGCATTCCTCATGCGCGCGCTTTTCACAATGTTTGCCGAGGATGTCGAACTCCTGCCGAAGGATTCTTTCAGCTCGCTTCTCAAAACCCTGCGCGGGAATGCGGACCACTTCGCACCAATGGTCGGCGAGCTTTGGAGCCGCATGAAGTCCGGCGGGTTCTCGACTGCACTTCGCGGGAACGTCCGCCACTTCAACGGCGGGCTCTTCGAAAATGCCGCAGCCCTCCCGCTCAACGACGATCAATTCGAGCTTCTCATCGAAGCCTCCCGGGCAGACTGGCGCGATGTCGAGCCCTCGATCTTCGGCACCCTCCTCGCCCGCGCGCTCGACCCGGTCGAGCGTCACCGGCTCGGCGCGCATTACACCCCGCGCGCCTACGTCGAGCGCCTCGTTCTCCCGACCGTCATCGCCCCGCTCCGCGCCGAGTGGGATGCCGTCCGCGCCGCCGCGCTCACCCTCGACCGGCAGGGGAAAACCCGCGAGGCCATCGCCGAGGTCGGGCAGTTCCACCGCCGCCTCTGCGCGGTCCGCGTGCTCGACCCCGCGTGCGGCACCGGCAATTTCCTCTACGTCACGTTCGAGCACCTCAAACGCCTCGAGGGCGAGGTCCTCGACGCCCTCACCCGACTCGGACACGAACAGGCCGTGCTCGCAATTTCCGGCTTCACTGTGGACCCTCACCAGCTTCTCGGCATCGAAGTCAACCCGCGCGCCGCCGCCATTGCCGAACTCGTCCTCTGGATCGGCCACCTCCAATGGCACTTCCGCACCGCCGGGCGCGTCGCCCCGCCCGAGCCGATCATTAAAGCCTTCCACAACATCGAATGCCGCGACGCCATTCTCGCCTGCGACCGCACCGAGCCCCTCCTCGACGACAGCGGCCAGCCGGTCACGCGCTGGGACGGACGCACGATGAAAAGCCATCCCGCCACCGGCGATGACGTGCCCGACGAATCCGCCCGCGTCCCGCTCCTGCGCTACATCGGCCCGCGCCCGGCCGATTGGCCGGAGGCGGATTTCATCGTCGGCAACCCGCCGTTCATCGGCACCTCCCGCATGCGCGACGCCCTCGGCGACGGCTACGCCGAAACCCTCCGCAATACCTACCCCGCCATCCCGGAATCCGCCGACCTCGTCATGTTCTGGTGGCATAAGGCCGCACTCCTCGTCCGCGAAGGAAAAGCCCAGCGCTTCGGACTCATCACCACCAACAGCCTCCGCCAAACCTTCAACCGCCGCGTCCTCGAATCCCACCTGAACCCAAAGGACCCAAAGGACCGTGGGCTTCCAGCCCGCACCGAAAAAGAATGCGGGCAGGATGCCCACGGTCCATTCCTCTCAGACGACGCCCCCACTCCCTTCTTCAACCCCCTCACAGAAACCGACATCTCCGAACACAAGCTTCCGCACTGGAACCAAGCCGACTGCTTCTGCTTCGTCACATGGCGGATGGACGATGCCCTGCCCCGCCCGCTGGTCGAGGAGTGGAAGCGCGACCGCGACCTCTGGCTCAAAGACCATCCCGAACCATGGAATGCCGAAACCCAGCGGCAATATCACGAACTCTTCAGCGTCCGCCTCAACGCATGGCTTGATGCCGGCCACGGATCCTGCGTCCTCCGACAACCGAACATCCGCAAAATCGTCGCCGACGCCCTCACACACTTCGACGGATCCCGCTACCACCTCGCGAGCTATGTCATCATGCCAAATCATGTGCATGTCCTCCTGCGCCTGATCCCGGACTTTCCGCTGCCAGACATCCTGCACTCGTGGAAAAGTTTTACCGCCAACGCGATCAACAAAGCGCTCAACCGGACCGGCACCCTCTGGCAGCCGGAATACTGGGACACACTCATCCGCAACGACCGACACTTTGCGGCCTGCCTCGCCTACATCCGCGACAACCCGGCCGGCCTCAACCCCTCCAGCTTCACGCTCTGGACAAAGGACCGTGACCCAAAGGACCGTGGGCTTCCAGCCCGCATCGAAAAAGAATGCGGGCTGGAAGCCCACGGTCCTTTGGCTCCATTCTCTCCTGCTGCCCCGCTCTCGCTCACCTTCGCGATCCCCGACCACCCTTGGGTTGATTCCGCCGACGGCGCAGCCGTCCGCATCGCCATGACCGTCGCCTCCGCCGGACTCCACGAAGGCCGGCTGCTCCGCGTCACCAGCGAAACCCCCGGCGGAGAGTCCGAATTCGCCGTCGAACTCGCCGAGGAACGCGGAGCCATCCATGCCGACCTCACCGTGGGCGCCGATGTTTCGGCCGCGGTGACCCTGCGGGCGAATGAGGGATTGAGCAATCATGGAGTTATCACTGGAGGGGATGGGTTCATCGTCAGTCGCGAGCAGGCATCCGGATTTGGTTTGGGAAAAGATCCCGCACTCGGCCGTATTCTCAAGCCGATCTTGAACGGAAAAGACCTCACCGCACGTTCTCGCGATGCGTTTGTTATTGATCTCTTTGGGTTGTCTGCGGACGAGGCGATGGCTCGCTTTCCACAAGTTTACCAGTGGGTGCTTACCCATGTGAAACCAGTCCGCGATCAAAACAACCGTGAAAGCCGCCGACTCAATTGGTGGCTCTTCAATGAAAACGTCCCCAAACTGAGAAACATGCTGCTCGGGCTGAAACGGTTTATAAGCACAGTTGAAACGGCGAAGCACCGTTTCTTCGTCTTCCTCAATGAAGATATCCTGCCTGCTCACAAGCTGGTCAACATCGCCCTCGACGACGCATTCGTCCTCGGCGTCCTCTCCAGCCGCATCCATGTCGTCTGGGCACTCGCTACGGGAAGCCGCCTTGGTGTCGGAAATGATCCCGTTTACGTAAAATCCGCGAGCTTCGAGAAATTCCCCTTCCCCGACGCGACCGAGTCCCAGCGCGCCTGCATCCGCGAGCTCGCCGAGTCCCTCGACGCGCACCGCAAGCGCCAGCAGGATCGGCATCCGAAGCTCACTCTCACCGACATTTACAACGTGCTGGAAAAGCTCCGCGCCGAAACCCCGCTCAGCGCGAAAGAGCAGATCATCCACGAACAAGGACTCGTCTCCGTGCTCCGCCAGATCCACGACGACCTCGACGCCGCCGTCGCCGAAGCCTACGGCTTCCACCAAATGACCCAAAGGACCGCGGGCATCCTGCCCGCATTACCTCAAAGAAGCGGGCAAGATGCCCACGGTCCATTGCCACCCGACGCCATCCTCGCGCACCTCTGCGCCCTCAACGCCCAGCGAGCTACCGAAGAAGCCAACGGCCAAACCCGCTGGCTCCGCCCCGAGTTCCAAAACCAAAGGACCGTGGGCTTCCAGCCCGCATCTTCCGGGAGCGTGGGCGTCCCCCCCGCATTGTCTGAAAGAAGCGGGCAGGATGCCCACGGTCCCGTGCAAGATGCCCACGGCCCTGTGCAGGAAGTCCGCATGACCCCTTGGCCGAAGCCCCTCGCCGAGCAGGCGCGCGCCATCCATTCCGCCCTCGCCGCGCGCAACGCGCCCGCCACCGCCGAGCACCTCGCAGCCCGCTTCAAAGGAGCCAATCTCGAACGCGTCGCCGAACTCCTCGAAACCCTCGAATCCCTCGGCCAGGCCCGCCGACTCGCCGACGGAACATTTCTCGCCGGATAAAATAAGTAAATTCCTGGGTAGGACGGTATTTGACCTACCCCATGCCCCAGAATGCCCGGCGATATGGAAACGGATATTCTCCTTGAGAACCGCGAGTTGCTCGATAAGCGGCCTGGTTGCTGGGAGTTTATTCTGACCGTTGACCGGCTTGAACGTCCGCTGGAGGAAATCATCCGCGAGGCGGATGCCGTCATTCCGGTCACGGCTTCTCTTGATGCCCCCTTGCTCGAAAGCGCGGAGGTCATGCAAAAAAACATCGGTGCCACATGCACCGCCATGGAGGCCCTTGGCCCCCTCATGGAAGCACGTCTCGCCGAGGTCTGGGGCGCTCTCGGGGAGCCCGGCTCAGTCGCCGGGATAGACCGGGTCTGCGGGGAAATCCTTTCGCGCTGCAAGGAATTCGCCGATGCCGAGTGCGCAATCCTCACCACCCCGATGCACCCACTGTTCGCCGACGCCCAGGAAAAATTCCAAGGACTCGCCAGCGAGAATATCTCCCGCGTGCTGGAAATCATCAAATCCATCCGCGCCTTCATCGCGGAGGGCCACACGGAGAAGTTGGATCTGACACTGCGTCCCACCACCGAGCGAGTGGCGGGCATTGTCATGCCAGATTTGAGTGCCATCGAGCGAACAGTCCGAAGCCAATACCAAACGTCCGGTTCATTTAGTCCGGCGATAACGCCGGGACGCAGTGGAATGAAAGTGCTCAACGTACTGGGCGGCACCTTTTGTTTGGTCGTGGGTCTCATTTCTCTATGTGGTGCATGGCCCCTTGGGCTCCTTATTCTGTTTTTTGCTCTCTGGAACTTTGCTTACGCATTCGATTCGGATGAAAACTGAAATCCGGGCATCAAGTCATCTCTTGTCCGCAGACCACCCCGGCCACTGGGAGCTTGCGCTGCTGGTGGATCGCGAAAGGACCGTGGGCTTCCAGCCCGCATCGATAAAACAAAGCGGGCAGGATGCCCACGGTCCTTTGGGGCAATGGTCGAAGCACTCCCAAAAGGAGCCGTCAGCGCCTGTTGACCTACATCCTCACGTATGATGCCCGACGAAATGGAAACGGAGATTCTCCTCGAAAACCGCGAGTTGTTCGAAAAGCGGCCTGGTTGCTGGGAAATTGCGCTGGCAGTGGACCGGTTGGAGGCTCCCCTGCTCGATCTTGTGTCCGAGGCGCGAGCGATCCGCCTCGCTGCTGCCGCACAGGCTTTGACGTTTCCGCAAAGCGAGGATTGGATCCTCGAACACACTTTCCTCATGCGGCTCTGCATCGAGTCTCTTGATGATCTTGTCGGAAAAAACCTGGCGGTGGCACTGGCGAAACTTGGGGAGACGGGGAACGCCGATGAAATCGAGTCGTGCTGCGCGGACATTCTCGAAAGCTGCCGGAAACTGGTCGATGCGGAACGGAAAATCGTCCAGACTCGGTTGCACCCGGATTTTGTCCAAACCCAGCGGGCACTTTCAGGCTATTCACTCGCTCTTCTCGTCCAGTTCGATGCCATGGTCGCCGGATTTCGCCGCATCGCCGAATCCGGGAGCACCGGAGAGTTTGAATTCACCATCACCTTCCATGCCGAGCGGATTGAAAACCTTCCGATGCCGGAACCAGCGGCCAGGAAGTCGATCTGTGACGAACTCATTTCCCTCGACTGCAAAGGAATGCTTCTCCTCTTCACCCTGGTGATTGTCGGAACAAGCTGCTGGTGGATCGCCCTGCCGATCCTTCTCCTCTATCTGTTTTACAGGTCGCTCAAGAACGCATGACCCCTGCCAAATACAAAAACCTGCGCGGCGCGGTCGAGTCGTTCACCGAGGGGTTTACAAGTGTCCTTTGGACAATTGGAGATCTTGCCGAGTTCGGCATTCAGAAAGGGATTTCCGAATTCTCGATAGATTTTCTGGACCGGACGATCACGCCGCCGCCGTCCGGAAAGTCGCTGGAATATTTTCTCGATTACCGGAACCTGCCGGAATGGTTCGATTCCGTCGGATGCTCGTTTTCGAGAATCAGGAAGATGGAAATGCAGGTTTGCTTCGACTTCAAAAGTCGGGAGCAATCCAAATACGAAACGTCAACAGAGGACAACATGAGATTCATTGCAACCACCGACATCGTGGACGACCGGGGAAAAATATACTCCTGTCGGCACGAAAGCTTCTGTTTCTTTTTTCGCCGGACAGCCATGTCAAATGCAAACGGGCCCAGATCTGATGTGTAACCCAAAGGCCCCTGGGCATCCTGCCCACTTCGAAGAGCATGCGGGCTGGAAGCCCACGGTCCTTTCGCTACTGGCGGAAGCTCACGTCTCGCAGGCAATGAGGGTGAGGAGAGCGGCGGGATCGGTGTAGAGGACGGTCGTCTTATGAAAGCCCGACATGGGCGCCAACTGGCAATAGCCTGATAGTGACTCTGGAAAGTCGCAGATCCAGAAATGCGCCCGGCGGTTTGCGCAAGTCCAGCCAGCGTTCGAATGCGGCTATCGCCTCCCGATGGTATGCATAGTTAAAATCCGCAAGCTTCTTACAAACCTCCCACTGGTCGAAAAATGCGCGGACGGCTTCCGTGTTTTCGTGGTCTCGAACCATCGGTGCCTCCCCGGTCCCGGACGGCTACCGGCGCGGGGTCGGCGGGGCGAGGACTGCGGGCGCGTCCCTGACGATTTCGAGAAATCCGGGCAGGGAGAGGTTGTGCTGTTTGAGGAATGCCCGGTCGCCGCTGCATCCATACATGACGTCGTCGCACAGCGAGCCTTCAAGAAAGCAGCGGGCTTTGACAAGGATGCGGGCGAGCCAGGGGATCCCGCCCAACTCGTCGGTCTTGCGCGGCAGGTCGGGCTCATGGACAACGGCGGGAAAGCCGCCGCCCATGGGACCGAGAAAATAGTCGCGGCGGATCTCGGCGATGCGCAGAAAATCTCCTACGGTCGGCTCGCCGTATTTGACGAAGTCCTCGGCATAATCGTAGGCGAACTGCGGGCGGATCCCCTGGGATCTCAGGAATTCCAGATCGTCGGCGGGAAGGATCTCCTGCGCGCGCCTGCAGCCGGACCGAAAATTTTCGACCGCCCGACGGTGGAGGTCTCCGATCCGTGCGGCGGGCATCAGCGGATCCTCCAGCGGCCGTCGCCGACGCTCAGCACCTTGATGCGCACCGGGCAGAGGCCGGAATTTTTGAATCCGAGCGATTGGGCGACCCCGGTCGTGACATCGAGCGTTCGTTCCCCGACAAAGGGCCCGCGGTCGTTCACCCGCACGACGACCGACCTGCCATTGCGGAGGTTTGTGACGCGCACCTTGCATGGGAGGGGGAGGGTTTTGTGTGCAGCCGAGCGCGACCACGAATACTGGCGCTCGCCGATCGCGGTCCTGCCCGGAAAGAAAGCTAGGGAACTTTCGTCGTAGTGTGAGGCGACCCCTTCCTCGACGTAGCCAACCGCCTCGCGCGGGCTCATTGGCGAGTAGCAAACCCCACGCACGGTATAGGGCTTGTGCTTGTAGCCCGCGTAGTGGTTTGCACATCCGGCCATCAAAAGGGGACAAAGAAAAACCACAAGCTTTCGGAGTTGAATTTTCACCGCACGAGAATGCTCGCCATCCGGCGGATCCGTCAAACCGATTTCCTCCTCACATTTGTGGATGCACCGGGCGAGGCGGATGCTATGCCATCGGGATCATGATTTCTGTTTTGGAAGTATGGGAGGATGCCGATGCTCGTTCGCCTGCCGGGCAAATGGCGGTTGACGAGGCACTGCTGCTGACCGCCGGGCGACCGGTGCTGCGGGCCTACCGGTGGACCCGGTCGGCCGTGACATTTGGATACGCCCAGCGCCACGGCGAGATCGTTCCGCTCGCGCGGGGTCTGCCTGCGATCCGCAGGTGGACCGGCGGCGGAGCGGTTTTTCACGGCGAAGATCTTACGCTCGCACTCGCCGTGCCCGCCCCTCACCCGCTCCGCCTGGCCCGGCCGGAAACAATCTATCTCTGGATCCATGAGGCACTGGCCTCCGCGCTTCGCGCGACGCTGCCCGACGTCCGTCTTGCGGGTCCGGATGACTGTCGGCCGGGCGCGGAGTGCTTCGTCAGCCCGGCGCTGCACGACATTCTCTGCGGCGGGGTCAAGGTCGGCGGCGGCGCGCTGCGGCGCGGGAAGGCCGGTGTCCTTTACCAAGGCTCGCTGCATGCCGGGCCGACCGTCGGATCGCTTGCCGCAGCACTTGCGGAATCGCAAGAACCCTTCGCGCCCGGCCCGGAGCTGAAGATCCTGTCTGATCGGCTGGAGGTTGAAAAATACTCAACCGACGGATGGAACCGGATGCGACAACATTGACACCCACCGTGAAGAGATACGAACAGCGGCGGGGTTCTCCGGGATGGCTGGGGGCAGCGTGCAGGGAAGGTGGGGTTGGGTAGGCTGGGAGGCCCCAGCCCACCGGCGAGGTGAGGAACGTGGTAACCCACACGCCGAATCCATAAGGCGAGTCTGAACTCAGCCACCCTGTCGAACGAAAAAACGTGACTGAGGATCAGCACCCGTTGGCGGGAACGGAACAACTCTCTGGCGCAAGGAGGCCAAACTCGAAGCCCCTCAGGCCGACTTGGCCGGGAACCCGCGGCCGAGGTCGGAGCCTGCGGCGTATTTTTCGCAGTCCGAGAATCCTGGCGCGCCGGCGTCGCGGGCGGCGACCTTCGGTTTGAGACCGATCGGCATCGGCCAGAAGATCCCGGTCTCCGGGTCATCCCAGCGGAGGACGCGCTCATTTTTCGGCGAGTAATAGTCTGTGCATTTGTAATGGAAATCGGCGAAATCGCTGACGACGAGGAACCCGTGCGCGCATCCCGGCGGTGCCCAGAGCCTCTCATGGCAGGCACCGGTGAGGAGACGTCCGTCCCATTTTCCGAATGTGGGCGAGCCTTCGCGGAGGTCCACGACGACGTCAAAGACCGCGCCGCTCGAGACCCAGACAAGCTTTCCTTGGGCCGCGCCGTTGATCTGGTAGTGCATCCCGCGGAGCACGTATTTTTCCGAGCGACTGTGGTTGTCCTGGACGAAATCCACATTGAGGCCGATTTCTGCGAACGTCTTGCGGTTCCACATTTCGAGGAAAAACCCGCGCTCGTCGCCGTAGGTTTTTGGTTGCAGAAGGAGGGCTCCTTTGATTTTCAGATGTTCGACTCTCATGGGTTGGTTCTTTCTAGGATCGTGCGCAGGTAGGCGCCGTAGGTGGATTTTCCAAATTTTGTGACGATGTTGGCGAGCTGGTCGGCGGTCAGCCAGCCGCGGCTGAAAGCGATTTCTTCGAGGCATCCGATCCGGAGGCCCTGGCGGTTTTGGATGGCCCGGACAAAGTCGCCGGCTTCGAGGAGGGATTCGTGGGTGCCGGTATCGAGCCAGGCGGTGCCGCGTCCGAACCGTTTGACCCGGAGAGTGTTCTCGTCGAGGTAGCAGCGGTTGAGGTCGGTGATCTCGAGTTCGCCGCGGGGGGACGGCTTCAGCGCCTTGGCAAAATCCACCACGCGCGAATCGTAGAAGTAGAGTCCGGGGATCGCGCATCGGCTTTTCGGTTTCGCGGGTTTTTCCTCGAGTGAGATCGCGCGTCCGGAGGCGTCGAACTCGACGACCCCGTAGTCGGAGGGATTGGTGACTTCGTAGCCGAAAATTGTTGCGCCGTCCCGCCATTCGTCGGCTTCGGCGAGCACCTGAGTGAGCTCGCTGCCGTAGAAAAGGTTGTCGCCGAGCACGAGCGCGGCCGGGCTGCCGGAGAGAAACGAATCGCCGAGGAGGAACGCCTGCGCGAGTCCGTCCGGGCTGGGCTGCTCGCAAAACGAGAACGAGACCCCGAACTGGGATCCGTCGCCGAGGAGCCTGCGGAACTGTGGGAGGTCGTGCGGGGTCGAGATGATGAGGATCTCGCGGATCCCGGCGAGCATCAGCGTGCTCAGCGGGTAGTAGATCATCGGCTTGTCATAGACCGGAAGAAGCTGCTTCGAGACGGCCTGGGTGATCGGGTGGAGTCGGCTGCCGGAGCCGCCGGCGAGGATGATGCCTTTGCGGGAGTTCATGGGTTTTCTGGGAGGATTTCGACTAGCATGCGTGCGACGCCGCCGCGCCAGTCTGGAAGCCGCAGCGCGAACGTGTCGCGCAGCTTCGAGGTGTCCATGCGGGAATTCAGCGGGCGGGCGGCAGGGGTCGGAAATGAGCTTGTGGGCACTGGCGCGATCTCGGTTGCGCGGAGCGCGATCCCCGCGCGGCGCGCGACGTCGCAGACGAATGTCGCGTAGCCGTGCCATGTCGTCTCCCCACCGGCCGCGAGGTGGTAGAGCCCGGAGGCATCCGGGGAGGTGCGGGTGTGCCGGATCGCATGCGCGGTGACATCGGCCAGCAGGTCGGCTCCGGTCGGTGCCCCGAACTGGTCGGCGATCACGGTTAGCCGGTCGCGGTCGGCCGCCAGTTTCAACATCGTCTTCGCAAAATTTTTCCCCTTTGCTGCGAAGACCCACGACGTGCGGAAGATCAGGTGGCGGCATCCGGAATTTTGGATCGCGATTTCGCCATCGAGCTTCGTGCGTCCATAGACGCTGAGCGGACCGGTCGGATCGGATTCCTTCCACGGACGGTCCCCGCTGCCGTCGAAGACGTAGTCGGTCGAGTAGTGGACGAGGAGCGCGCCGAGGCGGGCGGCCTCGGACGCCAGGACGCCGGGCGCGACCGAGTTGAGGGCGGCGGCGGCATCGGGCTCGGACTCCGCCTTGTCCACTGCGGTGTGCGCGGCCGCGTTGACGATCACGTCCGGCGCGACCTCGCGCACGGTGCGGGTGATGCCGTCAATGTCGCGAAGGTCGCCGCACATCTCACGGCTTGCCGAGCTCAGCGCGACCAGATCGCCGACCGGCGCGAGGCTCCGCCGGAGCTCCCAGCCGACCTGGCCGGACATCCCGAACAGCAGGATTTTCATGCCGAGCGGTCCGCGTAATTTTTTTCGACCCACTCCCGGTAGGCGCCCGACTGGACGTTCGCGATCCACTCTTGGTTATCGAGGAACCATGCGACGGTTTTGCGGATCCCGGTGTCGAATGTTTCTGTCGGCCGCCAGCCAAGCTCGCGCTCGATTTTCCCGGCGTCGATCGCATACCGTCGGTCGTGGCCCGGACGGTCGGTGACCGTCGTGATCTGCGAGCGATAGGATGTGCCGTCTGGCTTCGGGCGGATCTGATCGAGCATGTCGCAGATCGTGTGGACGATTTCGATGTTCGGTTTTTCGTTCCAGCCGCCGACATTATAGACCTCGCCGACCGCACCGGCTTCGAGCACCCGCCGGATCGCGCTGCAATGGTCGCCGACGTAGAGCCAGTCGCGGATCTGCATCCCGTCGCCGTAGATCGGGAGCGCGCGTCCGGCGAGCCCGTTGACGATCATGAGCGGGATCAGCTTCTCGGGAAACTGGAGCGGGCCGTAGTTATTCGAGCAGTTGGTGGTGAGCACCGGGAGCCCGTAGGTGTGGTGGTAGGCGCGGACGAGGTGGTCACTCGCGGCCTTCGATGCGGAATACGGGCTGTTCGGCTCGTAGCGCTTCGTCTCGGCGAACGCGGGGTCACCTTTTTTCAGCGAGCCGTAAACCTCGTCGGTCGAGACATGGAGGAAGCGGAAGGCTGCCTTCGCGTCGCCGTCGAGAGCGTTCCAATACGCGCGGACCGACTCGAGCATCTCGAACGTGCCGACGATATTTGTCTGGATAAAATCCCTCGGTCCGTGGATCGAGCGGTCCACATGCGATTCGGCGGCGAAGTTGACGACCGCGCGCGGCTGGTGGGTCGCAAGCAGGTTCGCGATCAGCGCGCCGTCCCCGATATCGCCCTGCACGAAGATGTGTCGGGCGTCACCGGCGAGCGGGGCGAGGCTCTCGCGGTTCCCAGCGTAGGACAGCTTGTCGAGGTTGACCAGCGGGGTGCCGACCTCACGGATCCAATCGAGGACAAAATTTGCGCCGATGAATCCGGCTCCGCCGGTGACCAGGATCGTATTTCTCATATTCGCGGTGTGGTCGCGGGCTTCGTGTTAGGCGGCGTCGGTTTTCCGTCGGAGCGTCTTCGAAGCTTTTCCGATCGGGAACACCCGGAATCCGAGATCGCGCAGGCTGGCGTGCGGGAGGATGTTGCGTCCGTCGAAGATGCATGCCGGCTTCGGCATCTTGACGTAGAACTCGGCAAACGGGAGCGTCTTGAACTCGTCCCACTCGGTAAGGATCGCGATCGCGTGCGCGCCGTCGGCGGCCTCGCGCGCGCTGGTGACGACCTTGAGGTTGTCGTTTGCGGCTCCGCCGAGAACATCGAGCCGGATATTTGCCTCGGTGACCTTTGGATCATAGACGACGACCTCGGCACCCTCGGCGAGGAGGTCCTGGCAGACCTTGATCGCGGCGGTTTCGCGCGTGTCGTTGGTGTCTTTTTTGAATGCGAACCCAAGGATCGCGATCCGCTTGCCGGTGACCGTGTTGAAGAGCTCGCGGACGATGCGCTCGGCGAACCTGTGCTTCTGCCATTCGTTGATTTTGACGACGCTCTCCCAGTAGGCCGAGACTTCGGGGAGGCCGAAATGCTGGCAGAGGTAGGTGAGGTTCAGGATGTCCTTTTGGAAGCACGATCCGCCGAACCCGACCGAGGCCTTGAGGAATTTCGGGCCGATCCGCGAGTCCTTGCCGATCGCGTTCCCGACCTCGTCAACATCCGCCCCGGTCGCCTCGCAGAGCGCGGAGATCGAGTTGATCGAGGATATCCGCTGGGCGAGAAACGCGTTGGCGACAAGCTTCGAGAGCTCCGACGACCAGAGGTTTGTGGTGAGGATCCGTTCGCGCGGGATCCACTGGGCATAGACTCCGACGAGCTTTTCCATCGCGGCGCGGCCCTCGTCGGTATCTTCCCCGCCGATCAGCACGCGGTCCGGGCATTGGAGGTCTTCCATCGCCGTGCCCTCGGCGAGAAACTCCGGGTTCGACAGCACTTGGAATTGGCCGGATTTGGAATTCGCGCGAAGGATCGTGATGATCGCCTCGGCGGTCTTTACCGGGATGGTGCTCTTCTCGACGATGATTTTCGGCCCCTCGGCGATCTCCGCGATCCGGCGGGCGGCGCTCTCGATGTAGCGCAGGTCGGCCGCTCGCCCGGCGCCGATCCCCTGCTTTTTTGTCGGGGTCCCGACGCTCACAAAAATGATCTCCGAATTCCGGATCGCGCTGTCCACATCGGTCGAGAAAAACAGGTTCCTGCCGCGCGACTCGCAGACGATCTCGTAGAGCCCCGGCTCGTAAACCGGGAGCGTGTCGGAATTCCACTCGGCGATCCGGGCTGCGTTCGGGTCAACAACAGTCACTTTGATGTTCGGGCATTTCGCCGCGATCATCGCCATCGTGGGGCCGCCGACATAGCCGGCACCGAGACAACAGATATTCATTTTCGTTTTCTTTCTTTGGTTGGTTGGGGATCAGAGGGACTTGCGGAAGTACGCGATCGTGCGTTCGATCCCCTCTTCGAGCGGGATTTTCGGCTCCCAGCCGAGGTGCTGGCGGGCGAGCGAGATGTCCGGGCGGCGCTGTTTCGGGTCGTCGGCCGGGAGCGGCTTGTTCGTGATCTTTGATGCGCCGCCGACTTTTTTGATAACGAGCTCGGCGAGTTCGATCATCGTGAATTCTCCGGGGTTCCCGAGGTTCATAGGACCGACGACCGCCGTCTGGTTCATGAACCGGATGAACCCCTCGACAAGGTCGTCAACGTAGCAGAACGAGCGGGTCTGGGTGCCCTCGCCATAAACGGTGAGGTCCTCGCCGCGCAGTGCCTGCACGACAAAATTCGACACGACCCGACCGTCGTTCGCGAGCATCCTCGGGCCGTAGGTGTTGAAGATCCGGATCACCCGGATGTCCACGCCATTCTCCCGGTGGTAATCGAAGAAGAGCGTCTCCGCGCAGCGCTTGCCCTCGTCGTAGCACGAACGGAGACCGATTGGATTGACGTGCCCCCAGTAGTCCTCGGTCTGTGGGTGGATCTCCGGGTCGCCGTAAACCTCCGAGGTCGAGGCCTGGAAGACCCGCGCCTTGACCCGCTTTGCGAGCCCGAGGCAATTGATCGCCCCCATCACCGACGTCTTCGTCGTCTTGATCGGATTGTATTGGTAGTGCGGCGGCGAGGCTGGGCACGCGAGGTTGTAAATCTGGTCCACCTCGATCTTGAAGGGATCGATGACATCGTGCCGGACGAGCTCGAACCGCGGGTTGCCGAGCAGGTGGCCGACGTTCGTCTTGCGGCCGGTAAAAAAGTTGTCGAGGCACACGACGTCGTGGCCGGCATCAATGAGACGTTCGCAGAGGTGTGAACCGAGGAATCCGGCACCGCCGGTGACAAGAATTTTCATGGGTAGGACCATTTTGGAGAACTATGTCGCTGGGAAGAAGAAAACAAGCGCATGCTGACCTCCTGCGCGGCGAATTGCAAGAAAACCCGCCAGAAAACCAATGCGGAAATGAATGTCCTGCGTTGCGCTGCAAGAATCCCATGCCTTCTCAAGGAAACAGGATTGGGCAGATTGCTGCGGGTCGATGAAATCGTGCGGCACGCGTTCGGCGGATCGGCATTCGCTGGCAGGCTCGCAGGAATGCTGATAGAGGCAAGGTCTCGAATGAAAATCTCTCTACTGCGCCCGGTTCTTGTTTTCGTCCTCGTCTCGTATGCGGCCTGTGCGCCGATCTCGAAGATTCCCGCCACTCCGCGGGTCCGCGATGGCTCGCTCGCGCGGGCGTCCGCCTGGGCCGCCCAAGCCCGGCGCGATCCGGATGCGCGCGCAGCCTCGGCGAAATGCCTTGCCGCGCTGCGGGCGGCACTGGCGGAGGATTCGTCGTCGGCGCGCGAGATTGCGAACGCCGCGCTCGGACGGCTCATCGAGGCGGATTTTTATGGATTGAATCCGCGCCATGCGGAATTGGAGGGGCCTGACGGTCGAGCGTATCGCATCAACGTGGTGACGGGAGCCGACGGCTGGCCTCGGCGGCTTCTCGCGGGCGTCAAGCCGATCCGTCCGACACCTTCGGCGGCGGCGGATCCGCTGCGCCGCGCAGGGTGGGGGGTGCCGGTGATCGGCGTCTGCCGGTCTGATCGGGCCGACGAGCCCTTTGCTCCACGCCAGGGCTACCGCCTGCCGGTCACCGTGGTGGCGGACATCCATGATCGCGGCAAAGTGAGCGAGGTGGCAGTGCGCCTGCTCAATCCGCAGATGACAAAAACCGTGACCATCGGGGGGGAGGCGCGTCCGCTCGCGTTTGACCTTCTCGCTCCGGGCGTCGCATCGTTCCGCCGGGGCAACCCGCTCGTCGAGAGCCTGCGCTGGCTATTCATGGTGGATCGGTTTTCGTATCCGACGAATCTGATTTTTCTCCAGCCCTACGATTCGCGTCGGATTCCGGTCGTTCTCGTCCACGGGCTGCTCTCGACCCCCGCCATGTGGGGCGAGGTCGTGCGCGCGCTCGAAGCCGATCCGCTGATCCGAAAAAAGTTTCAATTCTGGGCGTTTTATTATCCGACCGGACAGCCGATCCCGGTGTCGGCGCTGGATCTGCGCAACGACCTGCGGGCGGCCGAGGCGCGATACAAGCCGTCCCGCGGGATTGTGCTGGTCGGGCACAGCATGGGGGGGATTTTATCGCGGGCGCAGGCGAGCGGTTCCGGCGGGCGTGCGATCTTCGACGAGGTCTTCGTATCCGACGCGCCGCGCGTGGCCGAGCGCCTCGACCGGGCACCGCTGCTGCGCGACGCCCTGATTTTCGAGCGCGACAAAAACGTGCGACGGGCGGTCTTCATCAGCACCCCGCATCGCGGCAGCACCATTGCGCTGGCTGGTCCGGTGGGATTTGTCACGTCGCTGATCCGGCTTCCGGGCCGCATCGCCGACTCGCTGCAGGAGGTTGCCGACGTCGTCACCACGCTCGACTTGCGGCGTCCGCCGACCAGCATCAGCGGGCTTTCCCCGCGCTCGCCATTTCTGCGGGCGCTCGACCGGTTGCCGGTGCCGGTCCCGCACCACACGATTCTCGGCGACCGAGGGCGCGGGAATTTTTCGCAGAGCTCGGACGGGGTCGTCGCCTACTCAAGCGGGAGCCTCGGCTCGGCAGCCTCCGAGCTTGTCGTGCCGACCGGCCACGGGTCGTTTCGGCATCCGAAGGCGATCGCCGAGCTGCGCCGGATCCTGCTCGCCGAGGCCGCTCGCTCTGGCCCGTAGGCGTGGATCAGCCAGATCACGATATTCGCCCACTTCGAGGACTCCGCGTCGTTGAGGTGGACCCCGTCGCTCCCGGATTTTCCCGGCACGTATTTTCCTGTGATCCGGTTTGAGATGATCGTCTGGAATCCCATCTCCTTCGCGCATTCCGAGATCCAGCGGTCCACCGTGTCTTTCACCTCCGACGAGAATTTCGAGGCGTCCGGGGGGAGGACCCAGACGATTCGGGAGGGCGGTGGCGACTGGGCGCGGAGCTCGGTGATGAACTGGCGGATGGTCCGCTTGTAGGCGGCAGCGTCGCGCGCGGGCGACTCGGCGAGCCGGTCCATCCAGTTCGTGCCGAGCTGGACGATGACGGTTTGAGGCCGGAATTTTGCGAGGATCTCGGGGATTTTCGGCGTCCTGATCGGCTGCGGCGGCTTTCCTCTGGCGAAGTCCACCTTCCACGACCCGCGCGGGGTGGACTCACGGTATCCGCACGAGGTCATGAACTCGGGTCCGTCGCTGATCCAGTGCTCGGGGGAGGATCCACACGAGGCATAAACGCAGACGGCGGAGGCTCCGAACTGGCGCTTGAAAAATGCTTCAACGTCCTGCCCGAACGTCCCGAAGCTCAGCGAGTCGCCGATCAGGAGAAGATCGACCGGCACCGACATGCGCACCGCTGCTCCGGGGAATTTGTCCCCGCCGGTGACGGTCGCGGGAGGAGGCAGAAGCGAGAGCCTCCCGGAGCGGGCGGTGGCCGGAACGAGCGCGAGGCTGGCCGCGAGGAAAATTGTTTTCACGACTGGCTGCGGAGTTTCCGGTGGTCTTCGTCGGTGATGAATCGTTCGATCTCGATGAAGCGAACGTCGTCTTTTGCCTTGAGCGTTGCCCAGGGGGTCTCTTCGAGAGGAATGAGGTTCAGGGTGCGCGCCTGATTGAGGAAAAACCCGTTCATCGGCTGGCGCTTTCCGGCGATGTGGGCGGGGCGGAGGACGACGACATGCGAGCCGCGGAACGAGCCGCTGAGGACATGGCGGATGCGATAGACGAACGCGACGAGGGATTCGTTGTAGGGGGCGATCTCGGTGTTTGTGAAAGGTTCGGACATGCTCTCGAGCGAGCACTCGGCCCGGAGCGCGACTTTGGGCTCGACGGCAACGGGCACGACCTCTGCGACGGCCGGTGCGCCGACGGCTGCTGTGCCGAGTGGCGCGGAGGCGATATCTTCGGAAATGAACGCGAAAACCCTGTCTGCCCACTCCTTCATGTCGTTTCCGAAAAAATGCTGCTTGTCCGCCTGCAGCCCGCGGTAGGGGTAGGTGATGAGCGTCCGGCTGTCGATGACGCGCACCCCGTCGCCCCCGTTCTCCCGAAGCCGCTCGACGAGCACGTCCTGCGCCTCGCCGGGAATTCTTCCGCAGGTCGGGGGCGCGACCCAATACGTGCGCCTGACCGGGACCGCCCGTGCGAGGAATGGCGCGATATACGGGTTCAGTTCGGCTCCTTTCCACGAGGTCTTTTTTCCCTTGAGCAGATCGAACAGGTTGTTGCCGAGCTGGACGACGAGGATGTCCGGACGTTTTTCCGCAATGAGGTCTTCAATTTTTGGAACCTCATGGGCGGACGGACGGTGTCCGCGTGTCATCCCGTAGGTGTCCTGAAACGAGACCGGCGGGCCACCGTTCGGATTGGACTCGATCCGCCAGAGCCCGCAGTGGGTCCTCGCCTTCGCATAGGGACCGATCTTCGTCCACGAGAGAGGCTGGGTTCCGCACGCCATGAAGGTGTTGACGCAGCGCGCTCCCGAGTCCCGGAACCTCGCGTCAAGGCGCTCGCCAAACCCGCAGAGCGCCATCGAATCCCCGATGATCAGCACAGATCCATGCGAACTGCCCGCTCCCGATCCGGCCGCGCGGTGGACGCCTGCGCCGAGAGCCAGAGCACCGATGCCCATGAGGAAGCGCCTGCGCGAATACGATGCGGTGGTGCCTCGCGGGTGCAAATTCCCGGGAGCGAGGGCATGTTGCCCGCGTTCCGAAGAAGCGGGCGCGCCGCCCGAGCTCCCGACCTCCGCCTCGTCTGTCATCGGAGTCGGCCCGATCTGGATGGAAAATTTCCCGGAGTTGTCACAGGCAGATTACTTGCCACACGAACGCTTGTTTTCCAGACATTATTCGTCCAATGTCTGCCTTTCGGAAAATTATTCCCCTACCCGCCGGACAGTGAAACCCAGCAAGCCATCAGCCCGCCGCCTTCGATGCGTGCTTTTTGTGCTGGGAACCGGATTTTTCGTTGCGGCGGCTCCCGCAGGCGGCGAGCCGGTGGTTGTCCGTTGCCCGGTCGTGCTGATCACGCGCACCCCGCTGGGGGAGGCGAAGGTCGGGTTTCCATCGGGCACTTCGCTCGAGGCCTGCGGCTCGACGGACGGCTGGATCCGGGTTCGCCGCGGGCCGTTTTCCGGCTGGGTCGAGCTGAAGGATACCGACCGGGCCCCTGAGCCGGTCGAGGCGTTGCCCCCTGCGCCCGCTGTGGGACCTTCGGCACTCCGCGAGCCGACGCCACCACAGGCCCAGCCCGACAAATTGCTCGCAGGCATCGCGACATATCGCGCGGTGCTCGCCTCGGTCGGGCTCGACCTCTCCGGACCCGCAAAGATTCTCGTCTCCGTGCTCGCAGTGCTAGCGGGCCTTGCCTCGCTGGCTTGGCTGCGCGTCCGTAGAAAATGTCAGGTAACCACTATGCACGGGAGCGCGGGCGTCCCGCTCGCCTCCTCTGGAACAGCGGGGCAACTGGCAGCACTGACCGCGATTCTCTGTCCGCATTGCGGGGCTGTCCTTCCGCTCGATTCCCTTGTTGCGGGACGCACGGAATGCCCGTCGTGCAAGGGTGCGTTCATCTGCGAGTGAATAGGGATCAGCCGCCGAGGTAGGCGGCGCGGACCGACGGGTTTTCGCGGAGGGCGTCGGGGGTGTCGGCGAGGAGGATGCGGCCGGATTCGATGACGTATCCGAAGTGGGAGATCGCGAGCGCGAGGTTGGCATTCTGCTCGACGAGAAGGATCGAGAGTCCGAGCTCGCGGTTGATCTCGACGATTTTGTCAAAGATCGTGCGGATGAGGATCGGAGCGATACCGAGCGATGGCTCGTCGAGGAGGAGGCAGCGCGGGCGGCTCATGAGTGCTCGGCCGATCGCGAGCATCTGCTGCTCGCCGCCGCTGAGCGTTCCGGCGGGCTGTTTTTCGCGCTCGGCGAGCCTTGGAAAAATTGAGCGGACGCGTGCGATGTCGTCGGCGATCCCGGCCCGGTCGCGGCGGAGGTAGGCGCCCATCCGGAGGTTCTCGAGGACGGTGAGATTTGAGAAGACCATGCGTCCCTCGGGTGCATGGGCGATCCCCCGCGCGACAATTTTGTGGGCGGCGAGGCCGGCGATATTTTCTCCTTGGAACGAGATGCTGCCGGAGGCGGGTTTGAGGATTCCCGAGATCGTTCGGAGCGCGGTGGTCTTTCCCGCGCCGTTCGCGCCGATGAGCGTGACGATCCTGCCTGCCGGAACCTCCAGCGAGATCCCGTGAAGTGCGCGGATCGCGCCGTAGGAGACGACGAGGTTGCGGAGGGCGAGCACGCTCATGCCGCCTCCTCGCCGAGGTAGGCGGCGATCACGCGCGGGTCGCGGCGGATTTCGTCCGGCGGACCCTCGGCAATTTTTGTTCCGTAATCGAGGACGACGATCCGCTCGCAGATTCCCATGACGACCCGCATGTCGTGCTCGACGAGAAGGATCGCGAGGTGGAACTTTTCCTTGGTGAGCCGGATGAGCGTCATGAGCCGGTCTTTTTCCGATGGATTCATGCCGGCTGCGGGCTCGTCGAGGAGGAGAAGCTTCGGGCGGGTGGCGAGCGCGCGCACGATTTCCAGCCTGCGCTGGTCGCCGTAGGCGAGCGAGTTGGCCGGACGCCCGCGCAGGTCGGCGAGCTCGAAAACTTCAAGGAATCCCATGACCGTCGCTCGGATCTCCTCCTCCTCTGCGCGGAACCCGCGCCCGCGAAGGAGGGCGTGGGAAATCCCGTGCCGCAGGTGCATGTTGCAGGCTGTGCGCACGTTGTCGAAGACGCTCAGCGAGCCGAAGAGCCGGATGTTTTGGAACGTGCGCGCGATCCCGCGTCCGGTGATCTGATACGGACGCCGGCCGGCGACGTTTCTGCCGAGAAACCGGATCGTGCCCGACGACGGACGATAGACTCCGGTGACGAGGTTGAAGACGGTCGTCTTGCCCGCGCCGTTTGGCCCGATCAGGCCGACGAGCTCGTTTGCGTCCACTCGCAGCGTCAGATCGCTCACGCATTTGAGCCCGCCAAATTGCATCGTCACCCTCTTCAGCTCGAGGATGTTCATGGTTTTTTCCTCCCGAAATCGAGTTTTCCGAAGAGCCCCTGCGGGCGGGTGAGCATGAGGACGACGATGAGGATCGAGTAGAGGATCATCCGGTTCTCGGCCAGCTCGCGCACCGGCGCCGGCAGCCACGGATAATCGGATACCGACCGCAAAAATTCCGGAAGCACGGTGAGGACGACGGCCGCGAGGCAGACCCCGGCCGTGCTCCCCATGCCGCCGAGGATGACCATCACCACGATATCCACCGACCGCAGGAAGCTGAACCCTTCCGGGTGGATGAACTGCTTGAAGTGCGCGTAGAGCCCGCCCGCGATGCCGGCGACGAACGCGCCGATCACGAACGCGAGCACCTTGTATTTCGTCGTGTTGATCCCCATCGCCTCGGCCGCAATCTCGTCGTCGCGCACCGCGAGGAACCCGCTCCCGTAGGTCGAGTGGACGAGCGTCGTGATCCCGTAAATCGCGAGCGCGACGCACGCGAACGTCCAGAAAAAATTCGTATGCTGGGCCATTCCGCCGAGCCCGCGCTGGGCGCCGAGCGGCTCCGCATTTTGGATGACCCCCTTGATGATCTCGCCAAACCCGAGCGTGACGATCGCGAGGTAGTCGCCGCGCAGCCGCAGCGAGGGCACGCCGACCGCGAGCCCTGCGGCCGCCGCGGCAACCCCGCCCGCGAAGAGCGCGGAGAGATACGCGAGCCATCCGGCCGACGCCCCCCATGCGATCGTGATCCACGCCGACGAATACGCTCCGACCGCCATGAATCCGGCGTGTCCGAGCGAGAACTGCCCGGTGTGGCCGATGATGAGGTTCAAGCTGGCTGCGAGAAGGATGTTGATCCCGATCATGATCAGGATGTCGTGGTAATACGGGTTGATGGATCCGGAAAAAACCGACCCGGCGGCGCAGAGCGCGAGCGCGGCCAGGAGGAGTGTGCGCGGCCGGCTCATACCTTTTCGCGCTCCGGTTTGCCCAGCAGTCCGGACGGCCGCACGAGGAGGACGACGATAAGCACGGCGAAGACGATCGGATCCCGGTAGGTCGGGCTGATGTAGCCGACCACGAGTGCTTCCAAGATTCCGATGAGCACGCCCCCGAGCGCGGCGCCGGGGATGTTGCCGATCCCGCCGAGCACCGCCGCCACAAACGCCTTGAGCCCGGCGTTGATCCCCATGAGCGGGTCAATGCTCGGCTGCTGGATCGCTGTGAGGATCCCCGCCGCCCCGGCCATCGCGGAGCCGACGGCAAACGTGAACGAGACGACCGCGTCGGTGTTCACCCCCATGAGCGACGCGGCCAGCGGGTTGAGCGACAGCGCGCGCATCGCCATGCCGGTGCGCGTGTGCAGCACGACCGCGCGCAGTGCAAGCAGCAGCACGGCGGTCGAGCCGAGCACGATCACCTGCCCGACCGTGATCGTCAGCAACGAGAACTCACCCCACGACGCGGGCAGATCGATCGCCGAGTCCGCGATGATTTCCGGAAATGCCTGCGGGTCGGCACCAAACGCGAACTGTCCGCCGTTTTCCAAAAGCAGCGAGACCCCGATCGCCGCGATGAGCACGGTGAGGCGCGGCTGCGCGCGGAGCGGACGGTAGCACACGCGCTCGATCAGCACGCCCGCCGCCGCGCAGAGCGCCATCGCCGCGACCAGCACGAGTGCGGCGCCGGCGAACGACGGCCCGCCGCCGGCCAGCGCCAGGAGCTTCGGCGCGGAGTAAAACCCCGCAAAGGCGCCGATCATATAAATGTCGCCGTGCGCAAAATTGATGAAGCGCAGGACGCCGAAAACCATCGTGTACCCGAGCGCGATCAGGGCGTAGATCGCGCCCTGCGAAAGTCCGTTGACGAGCTGTTGAAGGAATTCGATCAATGCCGCTCGGGTTTCAAAAAATTGCTAAGGCTCGACTTTTTTGACGAAGTGGAACCCGCCGTCGCGGATTGTGAGGATGACCGCCGGCTTCGACGCGTTCCGCCGCTCGTCGAGCGAGATCCGCCCGGTCACCCCGTCGTGGTCCTTCGTGGCGGCGATGGCGTCGCGGAGGGCGGCGGGGTCGGTCGTGCACGCGGCGCGGATCGCGGCGGCCAGGATCATCGCGCTGTCGTATCCGAGCGCCGCCATGTCGTCGGGCATCCCGCCATATTTCGCCCGGAACGTCTCTACGAAATTCCGCACCTTCGGCGATTGGTCTTCAGACGAGAAGTGAGCGGAGAAAAACGATCCGTCGAGCGCGGACCCGGCAACTTTGAGCAGCGAGTCGCCGACCCAGCCGTCGCCGCCGAGGAAGGGAATCTTTATCCCGAGCAGACGGGCCTGTTTCGCGATCAGCGGGACCTCCGCGTAGTAGCCCGGCACGAAAACTGCGTCTGGCCGCGCCGCCTTGATCGAGGTGAGCTGCGGCTTGAAATCCTTGTCCCCGCTTGAGAACTTCTGTTCCTTCACGATCTCCCCGCCATTCGCGGTGAAGTCCCGCATGAAGCATTCTGTGAGGCCGACGCTGTAGTCCTGCTTCACATCCGTAAGGACCGCGACTTTTTTCCATCCCATCTCGCGCGCGAATTTCGAGCAGACCGTTCCCTGGAACGGGTCGATGAAGCAGATCCTGAAAATGTGGTCGCCGACCTCGGTCACCTTCGGGTTCGTCGAGGCCGGGGTGATCATCGGAATTTTGTTCTGCTGGCAGATCGGGGCGGCCTCAAGGGATTTTGAGGACGCGACCTCGCCGAGCACCGCGACCACCTTGTCCTGCGAGATGAGCTTGCGGACGATCGTCGCCGGCTGCCCGGCCTGCGACTGGTCGTCCTCGGTGATGAGCAGGATCGGGCGTCCGAGCACCCCGCCCGCTGCGTTGATCTCGGCGACCGCGAGCTCGGTCCCCTCGTGCGACGACTGGCCGAAGCTCGCGCTCGCCCCGGTGAGCGACGCGACCTCGCCGACCAGGATCGGCTCGGCGGAAATCGCCGCAAAAATTCCGGGCAGGCAGACGGCTGACACAAGCATTGCAAATCGGATCATGAGCGGGATTCTTCGGGACGGATTGAACGGAAAGCATTTGTCGTTCCCCGCGCCGTGAGTCAATCAGTTTCCGCCCGCGCCGATCATTCCGATCCACGGGTGGCGATTTTTCTTTCGGGTGGGATGCGGGATCGGAGAGAGTGCCGCCATGAAATGGTTTTTGATCCTGGCGGTTATTTCTTTCCGGCTGGCGGCATCCGGATGGGAGGTGACGGAGGCGTCGGTGGCGGGGACGCTTTCCAAGGGGGCGGAGGTTGTGCGGACGGAGCTTTTTGACGGGAGCCGCAACGCGATTTTGACCGCGATCGTTTTTCATGCGCGCACCCACAGCCTGCGCGTGGTGGACAGTCCGTCGCCCGGCTCGACCAAGCTGGCCGGGGCGCTGGCGGCGGCGGGATGCGAGGCGGGCGTGAACGGCGGGTATTTTCACGACGATTTCCGGCCGGTCGGGCTGGTCGTGGCCGACGGTCGGGAGATCCATTCCGCCGAGCGCGCGAAGCTGCTTTCGGGTGTCGTGTGTGTGCGCGGATCCGGGATCGAGATCGTCCGCTCGTCGCGCTTTAAAAATGCGGGGAACGTGGCGCAGGCGATCCAGTGCGGGCCGATGCTTGTGGAGGATGGCGTGCCGGTCGCGGGGCTGAACGGCGAGCGCCCCGCGCGCCGGACGGTGGTGGCGACCGACGGGCGCGGCCAGTGGGCGCTGGTGTATCTCACGTCGGTGACGCTGGAGGATGCGGCCCGGATCCTCGCGACCCCCGGCGCGCTGTCGGCCCGCTTCGAAACCGCCACCGCGCTCAATCTCGACGGGGGATCGTCGAGCGGGCTCTGGGCGGCCACCTCGCCCGAGGTTTCGCTGCCCGAGTTCGGGCATGTGAGAAATTACCTCGGGATCGCCCCGAGAAAGTGAGCGCGCGGCTTCTTATTCTTCGGTCGGGGCGAGCGCGTGGACTTTTTCGCGCAGCACGACGAAATCGGTGAACGCCGAGATGGATTTGATCGTGAGCCGCCGGGGGGCGGAATCGCCGGGCAGATCGACCGCGTCGCCGGGTTTGCGACCGAGGAGGATCTGCCCGATCGCCGCCTTATACGAGACGATCCCAAGGTCGGGCGCGCTGTCCCATGCGCCGAGGATGCTGTAGGTCTCCTCGGCTCCCGAATCGGAGGCGAGGGTGACGATCGTGCCGATCGAGACCTGGGCTGTGTCCGGGCTTTCGAAGTCGGTTCCGCGGGCGATCATGAGGTCGTGCTCCGATTCGATTTTCCGGCGCTCGAGCACCCGCTGCTGTTCCTTGGCGGCCTTGAATCCGAAATTTTCTCTGAGGTCGCCCTGTTCTTTGGCGACGTTGATATCGCGGAGGTTTTGGGGGATTTCCTTATGGATGAGGTGTTCGTAGTCGGCCTTGCGCTTTTCCATGCTCGCCCACGAGACGGTGAGCGACTCGGTTTTTTCCTCCGGGGCGTCGCCGGTGATCATCGCCTGAGTATCCGGGTGGAGCTTCACGATGCGGGCCATGAGCGAGCGTTTTGTGAGGTCGTCGAAGACCGGGGTGAGGATGAGCTTGCGCATCGTGTCGCGCACGGTGTCGCGGTCGGCTCCGGCGATGAGTTCTCCGAGGAGCTTGTGGTCGTCCATCAGAAGGTCGCGCAGGCGGGATGTGCGGCGTTCGGAGAGCATGTCGCTCTCGAGCGCGCTGAAGACCGCCGCCAGGAGCTCGGCGTTAAAAATCCCGTCAAACCCGGCGCCGCGGTCCTTGCAGAGCCAGATCAGCGTCTCCGAGGTGATTGATCGCTCGCTGATCGAGCGCGCGAGCGCGGCGTGCATGATCGGCTTGTTGCCGGACTTGTCGAGGAGCCGGGCAATTTCGACCACGAGCCGCGAGCCCGACTGGTGGCCGAGCTTAAGCGCCTTGTCCATCCAGCGCTCGCCAAACGCCTTTTCGAACGCCTCGAGCATTCTGCGGTGCTTTGATGCCGGGAGCGATGCGAAGAGCGCGGGCAACCGATGCTCCTCGCCGACGAGGATGTCCGCAACCCCGGGCGCGCCGGCACCCGCGTGGAGCGACTCGTAGCGGGCGAGGATCTCGTCCCGGGCGAGGAGCATCTCGGCGGCCGCGCCGGGCTGGAGCTTGCGGACTTTTGTGGCGGCGTCCTCGATCTGCGCGACCAGCACCTGCAACTCGTCGGCCTCGTTGGCGAGGTCGTTGGCGGCCTTGGTGATCCGGTCGAGCGCGGCGACCTGATCCTTCGAGTGGCGGGCCTCGCGGAACCGGTCAATCAGCCCGCGCCCGGGATTCACCGGCGCGTCGAGGAGAACGAACGGGGCCAGCTTTTTTGCGGGAATCTGGAAATGCCCGTCCGCCTTCATCAGCTTCTTTGCAGCTTCCCACCACTTTTTGAACCCCGCCGCGTCGAAGATTTCCGGCTGGAGAGCAGCGGCGATCTGGTCGGCGGTCGCGGAGCCGCCGAGGTCGGCGAGGACCTGGCGGGCGAGCACCAGCGGCTCGGATTTCGCCTGCGCCCGGACCGCCTCCGGGTCGGTCGCCTTCCTTGCGAGGATGTGGTCCGGGGAAATCGGAGCGAGCGTCTCGGCGGCATACTTCGCCTGCATCGGGTGCGACTTGCGCCCCGCAAAGTCAACGAATACCTGGCCGGCGATCAGATTCCATTCGGCGATGCGACCGAAGCCCCAGCTTTTGTGGAGGCAGAAGGTGCCGGGAGCAAGGCGGGCGAGTGCATCGGCGGTTTTTTGGTCGAGTCTGCCGCTTTCGACGGCTTGATTGAGTTCGTCTGTCATGGACCACGTTTTCCCAGAGACCGGCCCGGGATGCAAGGCGAACAAAGGCCGCATGGCGGTTATTTGATGCGGGCGCAAAAAGGCCAAAAACGGGACGATCTCGCATCGCAACTCATTGACTATCAACATGCGTGATTTTCGGAAAATGCCTTTTGCGCCCGCGTCTTATTTAGGCCGTCCAGAGAGGGCGCATCTCTGATGGCATGAAGTCATGCAGCAACCGGCGCTGGGCAAGCCGA
>DYRS01000253.1 GCA_020718585.1 Chthoniobacter flavus | reverse complement strand
TTAAGGCAGAGCAGGGACACCGGCGCGTGGAAGGCATCCGGCGTCACGATCGTCACGGCGTCGAACTCCAGGCTCTTGAGCATTTCCTCCGCGCTGGTGAAAACGTGGGGGATGCCGTGCTTTTCGGAAAACACCTTCGCGCGTCCGGCGTCCACGTCGCAGGCGGCCACGAGCCGGCAGCCCGGGTTCTTGCGAAAGTTTTCCGCGTGCCAGTTGGCCATGCCTCCGGTTCCGATGACCGCGAGCCTGACAGGATTTTTTTTGTTGGATTTCATGTGATCGGATCAGCGGAAGCCTTCCGTGGGGCGCTCGGTGGCGAGCGGGTCGGCCGGCAGGGGCTCCAGGGCCGGGGAGTTCGGGCAGACATCCGGGATGCGGACGGTCGGGCGCGCCCAGAGAACGCCGTTGGCGATGACCTTCTGCACCTCAGCTTGGTGGTAGGTCGGGCAGGTTTCGTGGCCTGGCCGGAAGTAGAAAACCCTCCCGTTGCCGCGCTGCCAGGTCGCCCCGCTCCGGAAGACCTCGCCGCCCGTGAACCAGGAGATGAAGATCAACTCGTCGGGTTCCGGAATCCCAAACGGCTCGCCATACATCTCCTCGGCCGGAATTTCAAAGTAGTCCCCGATGCCCTGCGTGATCGGATGGTGCGGGGCGACGTTCCAGATCCGCTCCTTATCAGTGGGCTCGCGCCACTTCAGCGAGCAGGTCGTGCCCATCAGGGCCTTGAAAACTTTGGCGTAGTGCCCGGAGTGAAGGACCACCAGTCCCATGCCCTCAAGGACCCGCGCTTTCACCTTCGCCACGACCCCGTCCGAAACGTCCCCGTGGGCCTTGTGCCCCCACCAGACGAGAACGTCGGTTTTCTCAAGGACATCTCCGCCCAGGCCGTGCTCCGCATCCTGGTCGAGCCAGGCGGTCGAGACATCGAGGAGGGAATTCTTCCGGAGCGATGCGGCGACAGCCTCGTGCATCCCTCCGGGATAGATCTCCGCGACTTTGGGATTTTTCTTTTCATGGCGGAACTCGCCCCAGACGACCACTCGTGTTTTGGCTTCCATAGTAGATTTCCGATCATCCTTCTCCGAAAACTCCCAAGTTGACAAAAGCAAATAATAAGCTTTCTCCGCGACTTATGTTACTTTTCCGACTTTGATGGAATCCCATGAATGACGAGGCGGATGACGATCTGAAGCAGCTGGAGGGCGCGATCTCCCGGATCACGGCCGGGACGGCACGGATCGTTGTCCCGGAGTCTCTCGGCCTCCATCGCCGCAGGCCGGGCGCACATTTTCACCCGACCCCGGAATTCTTTCTGCAAACCGGCGGAGGCTCCGACTTCGAGTGCCCGTCGGGAAAATTCCGCTTGAAGACCGGCGACATCTGCCTGATGCCCTCGGGCGTGCCCCATGCGGAGAAGCCGCTGAACCTGAGGACCCCCCACAGAATCCTGGTGCTCATGCGGGCATCGGAGGGGTTCATCTCCCTGACGGGCGAGGCGGACGCGACCGGACAGATCGAGAGCAAAGACATGCGGGATTTCGCAAGCGGAGGGATGGCGTTTCAATGTCTGGACCAGGCCGCGGGCGCGGGGGCCATCCACCGCGGGCTGCGCCGCAGGTTTGTCGCGGGCCTCACCACGGCCTTTCTGGCCGCCATCATCTCGGAAATCCGCGCCCCCTCGTCCGGCACGACCAGAAAAGCCCTGCCGCAGGTTCTCGAAGCCGAGCGGATCGTGAGGGTGGAGATCTCCAGGCAGGATCTCTCGGTGCAGGATGTGGCCGACCGTGTCGGATGCTCCCCGGACCACCTGACGCGCATGTTCCGCTCGGAGCACGGAATGTCGCTCGGAGTCTGGATGTCCAGGGAGCGTGTGCAGATGGCCTGCGACCTTCTCCTGCGACCGGACCACAATATTGCGGAGGTCGGCTGGACCTGCGGGTTCGCCAGCCCGTCCTACTTCATCCGGGTGTTCAAAGCCTACAAGGGAATCACCCCGAAAGCCTGGCGGCTGCAGTCCGCCGACTCGCGGGCGGCGGATCGGGCGTGAGTCAAAGGGGTCATCAAAGTCAAAGGGGTCATCAAAGAATCAAAGGGGTCAGTTCTTTCATATTGTCAAAGGGGTCAGTTCTTTCATATTGACATAGTGAGCTTTTTCACAAGCTTT
>DYRS01000252.1 GCA_020718585.1 Chthoniobacter flavus | reverse complement strand
CGAAAAACCCCATGCGGTGCAAGACAGAACAGGAGGATCCGGGTTGCCTGCCCGAACCTGCGGCGCAAGCCGCATGGGGACCTCCGGGTAATAGTCGCAGTCCGCAGGGACCGCCCCGGCCGAAAGGACGGGACGAGACAAATGGCCGTCCAGGCCCCAGCGCAAGCCGCGGGCCGGACAGAATCCGGCTTACAGCCGTCCAAAAACGCGGGGGCGCTCCGGCAACGGGGCGCCCCCGTCCGGTTTTTCTCTGTGATCCGGGCCCGCTCTGTGATTGATTTCCCGATGCCATGACCGAACTCGAACGCATCAGACATTCCTGCGCACACGTCCTCGCCACCGCGATTTTGAAAATCTGGCCGGAGGCGCAATTCGCAGCCGGCCCGCCGGTCGAAAACGGGTTTTATTACGACGTGGACCTCGCGCACCGGATCTCGCCGGAGGACTTTACGCGGATCGAGGACGAGATGAAGCGGGAGGTGAAGGCGAACCATGTTTTCGAGCGGATCGAGATTGCGCGCGACGAGGCGGTCGCGATGGCCGAGCGCGGCGAGCTGGCGGCGCTCGGACCGCGCGGCGAGCCCTCGAAGTTCAAGCTCGAAATCGTGCGGGGGATCCCAGATGGCGAGGCGATCACGCTTTTCCGGAACGGGGAATTCACTGACCTCTGCGCCGGGCCGCATGTCATGCGCACCGGCAACATCGGCGCGTTCAAGCTCACCCACGTCGCCAGCGCATTCTACAAGGGCGATGAGAACAACCCGCAGCTCCAGCGGATCTACGGCACCGCGTTCAAAAACCGGACCGAGATGGACGCGTATTTTGCGATGGTCGAGGAGGCGAAGAAGCGCGACCACCGGAAGCTCGGCGCCGAGATGGGGCTCTTCTCGATCGATTCCGAGTTCACCGGTCCCGGCATGCCGCTCTGGCTTCCGAAAGGCACGGTGCTCGTCGAGGAGCTCGAGAAGCTGGCGAAGGCGACCGAGTTCGCAGCCGGGTATGACCGCGTGCGCACCCCGCACCTCGCGAAGGAAAAAATGTATCTCACCTCCGGCCACCTCCCCTACTACGCGGAGTCCATGTTCCCGCCGATGGAGGTCCGGGAGGACGACTCGCCCGCGTGCGAGCGCTACTACCTGAAGGCGATGAACTGCCCGCACCACCACAGGATCTTCGCGGCCGAGCCGCGCAGCTACCGCGACCTCCCGCTGCGCCTTGCGGAATACGGAACCTGCTACCGATACGAGCAGAGCGGCGAGCTCTTCGGGCTGATGCGCGTGCGCTCGCTCAACATGAACGACGCGCACATCTACTGCACGGAGGACCAGTTCGCCGACGAGTTCCGCGCGGTCAACGACATGTATCTGAAATATTTCGAGATCTTCGGGCTCGGAAAATTCCGCATGCGGTTCAGCACGCACGATCCGGCGAAGCTCGGGCAAAAGTATGTGGACGAGCCCGCGCTCTGGCTGAAGACCGAGGCAATGGTCCGCGAGGTCCTGGTCTCGAGCGGGATCAATTTTGTCGAGGTCGCGGACGAGGCGGCATTCTACGGGCCGAAGATCGACGTCCAGGTCTGGAGCGCGATCGGCAAGGAATTCACGCTGGCCACGAACCAGGTGGATTTCGCGGTCCCGGCAAAATTCGGCCTCGCGTATCGCGACCGGGACAACACAGACAAGACCCCGCTCTGCATCCACCGCGCGCCGCTGGGCACGCACGAGCGGTTCATCGGTTTTCTCATCGAGCACTTTGCGGGGAATTTTCCGCTCTGGCTCGCGCCCGAGCAGGTCCGGATTGTAACGATCGGCGACGACGAGGCGGTCGTCGAATCCGGCAGGGCGTTGCTGCACGAGCTCCGCGCGCACGAGGTCCGGGCGACGCTCGACGCATCGAACGACAAGATGCAGGGGAAAATCCAGAAGGCCGAGCAGCAGAAGGTCCACACGATGCTCGTCATCGGGAAGCGCGACATCGAAGCCGGCGTGGTCAGCCTCCGCGTCCACGGCAAGGGGAACCTCGGCGCAAAGCCGCGCGAGGCGGTGGTCACGGATCTCCTCGAAGCGATCCGCCTGCGCGTCCGGGAGTGACTCCAGCCAACAAAGATTACGCGTAGCCGTTCACGGGGTGTAGAAGCAGAAGTCAAAATTGCAATCAGTCTTCTGTG
>DYRS01000072.1:8808-10592 GCA_020718585.1 Chthoniobacter flavus | reverse complement strand
CAAGGCCCATCTCCCGGATGATCTCCCCCGTCACTTCCTCGAAGATAACTTGTGCTGATTCGCTCTCGCGCAGCAACTGCCGGTAGTTGTCCACCGTGCGCTCACTGATGTTTTGGTTGTCGCGCGGCAGGTTCAGCGCGAATTGCACGGAGGCGTCAAAGCACCACGCGTCGGCCGTCTGCTCCCGCATCTTATAAAACAGGTCGGACTTATGGGCTTTGTGAGGACAGCAGATGACAACCGACTCTTCCGTCAGCTCACATGCGAAAGCTTATGAGCCGCGCAGCCCAGATCACCGCCGCCACCTCCTCACGAGAGAGTTGCTAGCGGGCGGGTTGTGCGCAAATGACCAATCAGCAGCCAGCTCCAGCCAGCTCTGGCCAGAGGTGCGCGGCCATTTTCATCCCGGCCATGTAGGCATCGAGGGAAAATTTTTCGTTGGGCGAATGCGCGTTGTCGTCGGGCAGCGCAAGGCCGAGCATGAAGGAATCGGCCTTCAGATATTTCTTGAACGCCGCGATGATCGGGATGCTGCCGCCGCTGCGGGCGAGGAGGCACTCGTGGCCGAACCCGAGCCTGGCCGCGCGCATGCAAGCCTGCGCGAGCGGTCCCGTGGGGTCCACCATGTAGGGGTAACCTCCCTGGCCCTCGGTGACCGTGATCTTGACCGTGGGCGGGCAGATTGTTTTCAGGTGCTTTCTCACGAGCGCGATGATTTTTTTCGGTTCCTGATCCGGAACGAGGCGCATCGTGATTTTGGCACTTGCCCAGGAGGGAACGATCGTCTTGCCGCCCTCTCCCTGGTAGCCGCTGGTGAGGCCGTTGATTTCAAACGTGGGTCGCGCGGCGCGCTGCTCGTCCGGCGAATAGCCGGCCTCGCCGAAGAGCGAGGCAACGCCGACCGATTTGCGGAATTTTTTCTCATCGAACGGCACCCTGGCCATTTGCTTCCGCTCGTAGGAAGAGAGCTTTACCACGTCATCGTAGAAGCACGGAACCGTGATCCCGCCGCGCTTGTTTCGAAGTTGCCCGAGCATCTGGCAGAGGACCATCGCCGGGTTGTCCACCGCGCCGCCAAAGAGCCCGGAGTGCAGGTCGCGATCGGGTCCGTCGAGCCGGATTTCGATCGGTGCCATGCCCCGGAGCGAGCAGCAGAGCGCGGGGAGCTTCATGCTCGGGATCTCGGTGTCCGAGACCACCAGCGCTTTGCACGCGAGTTCCTTCGCGTGCTTCGGGAGAAATTCGTAAAGTGCTTTTGACCCAATTTCCTCCTCGCCCTCGATCAGGAAATTCACATTGCAGGGCAATTCGTTTCCGGTCTTCAGCCAGGCCTCGACGGCATTGATATGGGCGAGGTGCTGGCCCTTGTTGTCGCTGATCCCGCGGCCATAGACATTGCGTCCGACGCGGCGGGGCTCGAACGGCGGGGACGTCCAGAGATCGAGCGGCTCCGGCGGCTGCACGTCGTAGTGTCCGTAAACCAAAAATGTCGGTTTTTTCGAATCCTGCTTCGGCGATTTTGCGACGACCACCGGGCATCCGCTGGTCTTGCGGATTTCAGCCTTCAGGCCGGCCTTTTTGCACCGCTCAACGAGCCACTCCGCACACCGCCTCATGTCCGGGGCATGATCCGACTGGGCGCTGATGCTGGGGATGCGCGCGTAGGCGAAGAGCTCTTCGATGAAACGATTCTCGTTGTCGGCGAGGAATTGCAGGATGGGATCTGGAGCCATGAGCGGAGACTTATGAAACGATCCCCGGCTTCAGGCAATCCCATTGTTTCA
>DYRS01000072.1:0-8708 GCA_020718585.1 Chthoniobacter flavus | reverse complement strand
ATCCCATTGTTTCAGGCGGTCCTGACCGGGCATCCGCAACGTCGTCTGCGCAGCGGCGGACAGCGCGAGGTGGTTTTCACAACACGCAAATCGCGGTAGACGAAGGTTGCTTCCGGGCAATTGTGTTCGATGCCGGAAACGATTGACTTGCGCGGGAGGCTCTGGCAGTTAAGATGTTCTTTTTGTCATTCATGCGACACACCATATCGATCCTTGTTGAAAACAAATTTGGCGTGCTGACCCGCGTGGCCGGAATGTTCAGCGGCCGGGGGTTCAACATCGACACGCTGAATGTCGGGCCGACGCTCGATCCTTCGGCGTCGCGGATGACGATCGTCACGCGCGGCGACGACAAGGTGCTCGAGCAGGTCACGAAGCAGCTTGAAAAGCTGGTGGACGTGATCGAGGTGCAGGATTTCCGCGACGAGGAATTTGTGGACCGCGAACTCGTCCTCCTGCGCGTGAACGCGACATCCGCGAACCGGGCCGAGGTCATGCAGATCTGCGACATCTTCCGTGCGAAGATCATTGACGTGCAGGCCGAGAAGCTGGCGATCGAGATCACCGGCAGCGAGGGGAAGATCAATAAATTCCTCGCGCTCATGGACGGCTTCGGGGTCGCCGAGCTCACACGCACCGGCAAGGTCGCGCTCGCCCGCACGAATAGTTGATTTTTTTGTTAAATTATTTTCCAACACACCAACACCAACAAATCCATGCCAGCAAAGATCTATACCGACAAAGACGCCGACCTGAAAGTTCTCAAGGGAAAAACCCTTGCCGTATTGGGATTCGGATCCCAGGGGCACGCGCATGCGCTCAACCTCAAGGAAAGCGGTGCAAAAGTCATCATCGGGCTCTATCCGAAATCCAAGAGCCGCGAGGTCGCGAAGAAGCACGGGTTCGAGGTATTCGACACCGGCGAGGCGGTCCGCCGCGCGGATGTCATCATGGTCGCGATCCCGGACACCAAGCAGCCGGCCGCATTTAAGAAGGACATCGCGCCGAACCTCGCGCCGGGGAAGACGCTGATCTTCAGCCATGGGTTCAGCATCCATTTCAAGACGCTCGTTCCGCCGACGAACGTCAACGTGATCATGGTCGCCCCGAAGGGACCCGGCCACATCGTGCGCCGCCAGTTCACCGAGGGCAAGGGCGTGCCCGCGCTCATCGCGGTTTACCAGAACCCCGGGAAGGACGCCAAAAAGATCGCGCTCGCGTGGGCGAAGGGGATCGGCGGCACCCGCGGCGGCGTGCTCGAGACGACGTTCAAGGAGGAGACCGAGACCGATCTCTTCGGCGAGCAGACCGTGCTCTGCGGCGGCGCCTCGGCGCTCGTGCAGGCCGGGTTTGAGACGCTCACCGAGGCCGGCTACTCGCCCGAGATGGCCTATTTCGAATGTCTGCACGAGCTGAAGCTCATCGTGGATCTGATGAACGAATCCGGCATCGCCGGGATGAGGTTCTCGATCAGCGAGACCGCGAAGTGGGGGGACGTGAGCGTCGGTCCGAAGATCATTGACGCCGGGGTCAAAAAGCGGATGAAGGCGGCGCTCAAGGACATCCAAAGCGGGAAGTTTGCCCGCGAGTGGGTCAAGGAATACGAGGGCGGATACAAAAAATACAACGCGCTTCTGAAAGCCGGCGAGCAGCATCCGATCGAGAAGACCGGCCAGCGGCTCCGCTCGCTCATGCCCTGGATCCAAAAGAAAAATCTCAAAGGTGCCCAAGCCGACTACAACAAGTAGCCCGACCCTGCTGGGATCGGACAAGGCGGCGGTGGACGCCCTGCTCGGGCGTCCGGTGATGGCCCAGGGGATTCTTGGGATGACCGGGGCGGGGGAGAAGGCGTATCGGTATTCGCAGGCCGGGGACGACATCATCGTCGGTTTTTTTGACAACGTCGCAAGGTATCTCGCGGTCGTCCGCAACAAAGGCCCGAAGACCCCGTTCTCGCCGGCCGAGATGTCCTCGATCCTCTCGCTCAACGGCTCGCCGATGGACTGGGAGCGGGAGGTCGTTGAGGAAAAGTCGGCCGCCCAGCCGAAGACGACCTCGAAGGTGGCCCGTCGGACGATTTCGCCCGGCCGTCCGAACACGTATTTCACATCGGCCGACCAGTCGGTGGTCGGGTGGCAGCCGGGCGACAAGCCGTTCGTGTTTTTCCTCCGTCCGTCGCATCCCGCCCAGTCGCACCTCCTCCTCAACGAGTGGCAGGTCGCCCGCGCGATCGGCTGAAAGTTAGCATGGCGACAAAATCCCGCCGGTGGTTCGGAGCAGTCCTCTGGGGGAACTCGGTCGCGCTCTCTTGGATGTGGGGGCTCGGACTGTTCTTCTCGGTCCAGTTCACTACCCAGTTTGGAGTCTTCGGACTCCTGACGTTCGCAATCCCCAATTTTCTCGGGCTCCTCACGTTTGGGCTGGTGACCCACCACCTCGCGCGCCGACAGCCGGGTTCGGAGTCGCTCGCACAATTTTTTACATCGTGGTCGCGGCCGTTCCGGTTGGTCTTTTTTCTTTACCAGGTGCTGGCGATCGCGCTGACGATTTTTGCATTCCTGCGCTATGTCTGGCAACCGCTCGGGCTCGAGCCCTGGCTGCTCTACATGCCGCTGACCCTGCTCGTCGTGCTGGCGGCGGCGATCCTTTTTGGCGAGGAGTTCGACATCAAGCGGATCAAATTCAGCCATGGCGTCATGTTCCTCCTCATGGTGCCGGCGCTCGTGATCCTCATCCTCCACGCGGCGGTCCGGGGGACCGGGACAATGGAATTTCCGAAGCTGCCGACGAACGACTGGAACTACTGGGGCTACGCGGTGCCGATCATCATCGGGTTTCTTGTCGGGCCGTGGCTCGACCTCCAGCAATGGCAGCGTGCGATCCAGATGCACCGCGAGCGGGTCTCGATCGCAGCCGGATACTGGATCGGATCGGTCGAATTTTTTCTCCTGCTCATGTTCCACGGCCTCATGACCGTCTGGGCACTGAACTGGGGCGCGGCGGAGCACATCCGGATCGGCATCACCGGCCACCCCTATGGGCAGGAGATTCTCATGCGGCTCTTCTCGCAGTCCTCCCCCTGGGTGTTCGGTGCCTATGGGATCTTCGTTTCGGTGTGCGTGCTCACGACGCTCGACAGCGGGTATATCGCTCTGAGGTGGTTCCTCCAGTCAAACGCGAGCACAAGCAATCATCCGATCTTCTCGCTCGTCCCGAATCGCCTGCTCACGTCGCCGATCCCGGTCTTCCTCGTCTGTGGGATCGTCGCGCTCGCCGGGGCGCTGCTGAGGTTCGAGCTCGAGTTTTTCATGATTTTCTATGCGACGTTTTTTGTCGGGTACTCGACGCTGGCGATCGTCCGGTGCTACTTGGTGAGCCGCGCAAACGCGATCCCACAGGTCAAAATGTTCTGCATCGGCAGCCTCGCGGTTGTCATTTTTTCCTACGGCTACTTCCTGCGCTCGCCATTTTTCCAGATCGTCGGGTCGCTTCTGCCGCTCGGCTATGTCCTCTGGCTGCTCGTCAAGCCGAGCTCGTCGGAGGAGTTTCTCAGCGACAAGGAGGAGCTTGACGCGCAGGTCTCGGACGCCGCCTCGAGCGCGGGCGCGGTCATGGGGCCGCCATCGGGCGCTCCGGCGTCCGCGGCATTCGCAGCCGCAGCGGCAGGACCGCTCGACCTCGCGGCAATCGCAAACAGCCTCGGCGGACACTTCGAAGGCAAGTGGTTCGTCCACTCGTTCATGGCGACGTATGCGGACACAAACTCGGTCGGGAACGTCTATTTCGGGATGTATGCGATGTGGGTCGGCAAGACGCGCGAACTATTTTTCAACCGCGTGATGCCGAAGTTCAACCTCAAGAACACGCCATTCTACATCCTCACCCGATCATTCGAGCACAAGTTTGTGCGCGAGACCCGCGAGTTTGAGACCGTGAGCGTGAAGATCCGCGTGGCCGGCTACAACCGGAAGTTTGCGACACTCGAACACGAGATCTACGATTCCGCCGCACACATGCTCGGCCGAGGCAAACAGACGCTCCTCTTCGTCTCCTCGAGCGATTACAAGATGATCGACATCCCGCCCGATGTTTACACGGCGTTCATCGCCCACACCTGACCCGGGCTGCCTGAAAATGCGGAGGACCGCCAGCAGAGCATGCGAGGGCGGACACCTCCGGCTACTCCCGACATGTGTCGTTCGACCTGCCCAGAACCCGCTTTGCGCATCAGTGGGCGCATCGGGAGACCGCACTGCTGACAGGAGCGCAGGCGGCCTGCCCGCATCTTTGGAAAGTCGGCAGGATGCCCGCGCTCCCGGTGCAGCCACAGGAGAGTGGGCGTCCCGCCCGCATCTTCGGAAAGCGGGCAGGATGCCCGCGCTCCCGGGAAGAGCACTGTGCGCACCAACTGCGAATGCGCCCGTCGGCTCTTGCATGAGTTTCTTTTTGCGTTCTCTGTGTTCTTTCGCGGCCAATCCTCTTTCCGTTTTGTTTTTTGCCCTCACGCTTCTTGTCGGCTGCGGGAAGCCGCCTCCACCACCTCCTCCCACGCCAACGCCGACTGCAACACCCACGCCGACACCCACCCCAGCACCCGCGCCGACCCCGACCCCGGTGCCATCGGTTCCGCGCAAGCCGCTGCCCACCGCAAAGCTCTTCAACGGGCTCGCTCTGGAGGCAAAAGTTGTCACGGAAAAATCCGACGACCTCGCGTCGTTCGAGCGCCGCGAATTCGATGCCTATCAGGTTGCGGTGACCGTGACCGCGCGCATCCCCCGCGCCGCCGTGACGGCGGAGGACTTTGCCGCGAACGACCCGCTCCTGCCGGGGGTTTTCAACGACTTTCCCGCACTCCTTGCCGGGGCGACGGTTTCACCGTTTTTTGACCGCCTCTACGCGCTGAAGACCGCGCAGGTCGGACGCGAAATCGCCCGCCTCGACGTCATCCTCTCCCGCCACAATTTTTACGACTGCGAGACAATCCTCAACGTCCGCAACCCGACGACCGGTCGCCGGGCGATCCTTGCTCTCGGCGACATGGACGTGAATGTGGACGGGTCGGACGGTGACCGCAACGTGCGGGTGGATGGGTCGTCGCAATTTTTTCTTCCGCAGACGAGCTTTCGCTGGCCGAAGTTGACCGACCGCGAAAACCCGTTTCTTGCGGTCGAGCAAAAGCGTCTGGCCACGCTCCGCGACGAGCGCGCCGCAGGCAATGCGACGGCCGCCCGCAGCGCGGAAATCACCGAGGGGATGGACCTCGCGAACCGTCGGATTTTTGATTTGAAAAAATGGAGCTTCCTCGTTGCCGAGACCGACCCGTTTATCGTGCTGCCGGGATTCATGCTGCACGGGAACGACCCGGACTCTCCGTCTGTCGGAGATTTTGCGCTGGTAGTTTTCGGCGGAAAGGCCTATCCGGCGGTCGTCGGCGACGCAGGGCCGTCGCTCAAAATCGGCGAGGCGTCGCTCCGGCTCTGTCGCGAGATCAACGCCCGTTCATCCGCCGCATCCCGCCCGGTCAGCGACCTCAAAGTCGCCTACATCGTCTTCCCGGGAACCGCCGACCCCACCGCATCCCAGCCGGTTCTCGACGCATGGAGGCTTCGCTGTGAGCAATACGCCTTCGAACTTGGTGGCCTCACCGTTCCGGTCCATAGCTGGCCGAATCTCGTGAAACCCTGGCCGACACCGACACCGACACCGACACCGACGGATACTTTATCTTCTTCGCAGAATCCGACTCCATCTGCCACGCCGGTATCCCGTTCAGACCAGGGGATGAGCGAGCGGGTGCCCTGAGAGAAACCTGCGGTACAGAAACAACATCCGGCACTCATTTGAGGTGCAGCCAGACGGTTTGCGCGCCTTCGCCGTGGGGGAAATCCGGCAGTGGCGGGGCGTGAAAAAAGCTTCCTCCGAGCCGCGCGGTTTTCAGCGCGAATCGCGCGGCCCGCTCGAGGGAGGCGCGGTCGAGCCGGGTGCAGTTTGTGGAGACGAGGATCCAGGCACCGGGCGCGGCCACGCCGATTGCCGCGTGCAGCAGATCACCAATCTGCTCCTCGACATTCCATCGGCGGCCACGGTTCCCGAGCGAAAATGTCGGCGGATCAAGGATGATCGCGTCAAAATTTTCCCCGCGCCGTTCCAGCCGGGGAAGCACGTCGAGCACGTCATCGGCAAGGAACCGGTGTCCGTCGAGAGGAAGTCGGTTGAGCAAAAAATTCTCGCGCCCGCGGTCGAGAGATTTTTTTGACAGATCGACGCTTACGGTGGTCGCTCCGGCGAGTGCGGCCGCAGCCGAGAACGAGCAGGTGTAGGCAAACGTGTTCAGCAGGCGCTTGGGAGCAATCCCGCGCAGATGCGCCCGGTTCTCCCGCTGGTCAACAAAAAGCCCTGACGAATAGCCGGTGCCGAAGTGGACCCCGTAGCGCACTCCGGCTTCGGTGACCACGGAGGAAAGAGGTGCTGCCGGATCGCCGGCAACGAGCATCGGCGCGCCCCGCTCGGCATTCTGCCGCGGCAGGAACCTCGCAAAGACACGGGTGCTTTGAAATCCGGTGCGCACCTCCCAGTCGTGCAGCCCAGCCAGCGCGCCATCTCGAGCCGCATCATCTTTAAACGAAATCAGCATGTCGCTCCCCAGCCGCTCCACCCAGGCGCGCGGCGATGAAAACACCCGGTGGGCGGATGTCCCCGACGCCCCGAAACCAGCAAGAAGTTCGGCGGAGAGCCAGGGGGAAAAGTTTTCAGTTTTCAATGGGAAGAGTTGCAGCGGGACAAGAAGTGCTCGTCTAATTCACCAGAGATCGTCGCGGCAAACAACCTGGATATGGTTGCCATCCACCAAATGACAGGGGAGGGCAACATCATTGGTATTAACGTGAAGTCGCTGCTGCCCGGGCGGTTGGAGGTCATAAATGTGGAGCGGTTTTCGTAGCGGCGCATGACGATCTCCAAGAGGATTCCCCCGCTCTTTTGGGGCAGGACTTTGAGCCCCATATCGTCGATGATGAGCAGGTCGGGTTTGAGGTAGCGGGCCAACATGCGACCGACGTCCGCCTCGGTCTGCTCGGCGAGAAGTTCGCGCATCAGATCGAATGCCGAGCGGTAGAGCACGAGGAACCCGGCGCGGATCGCCTCGGCTCCGATGCCTGCGCGAGGTGGCTTTTGCCAACTCCGGGGGGACAACACGAGTGGGCACTCATTGATCAGGCGCAGTGCCACCCCGCAACCGCGAGGACGTGGAGCGGCTCGCCCAATACATCATCCGCAATCCGTTCTCGGTCGATAAAATGCAGCCCAACAGCTCCGGGGACTCGAGCATTTACCGCTCCGGGATGAACCAGAAGATCGGGAAAGGGGTCCGTGCATATGTCATTTTGAGGTGTGCAAACCGAAATATAAACACCCAATTTTTGGCATGGCAGCATTTTTTGCTGTCCATGCCCTCTTTTTTTCGCCATCAAACCAGCTCCAGTGCTTGCGCTCTGCCTTTCCGGACAGGCTCTAAATAGTAAATACGTTACCCGATCCTCGAAATCGCTGGCGGGGCCACAGGAAGCTTGATCTGCGCGTATGTACGTGCTCAGATTCGCCAAGGATCAACTCACCCCTAGCCGAGTGAAAAGTTTTCCCCCGGCGGGCGAGAGATCACAGTCCACCAATCCATGAACATCCTAGGCATTGACATCGGAGGCACCGGCATCAAGGGAGCACCGGTCAACGTTGAAACCGGCGAACTGGTCGCCGAGCGGCTCCGCATCCCCACGCCCCAGCCGGCACTGCCGAACGCGGTGGCCGACGTGGTGGACGCGATCGCAAAGCATTTCGACTACTCCGGACCGGCGGGCGTCACATTTCCGGCGATCATCAAAAAGGGAGTCGTCTATTCGGCAACAAACGTCCATGAATCGTGGATCGCCACCGACGCGGGCGCGCTCTTCGGGAGTCACCTCGGCGGCCCCGTGACAGTGGTCAACGACGCCGATGCCGCAGGCATCGCTGAGATGCGGTTCGGATCCGGACGCGGGCGCGGCGGCGTCGTCATCCTTCTCACGTTCGGAACTGGCATCGGGTCCGCAATTTTCTATGACGGACGGCTCCTCCCGAACTCGGAGTTCGGACACCTCAAAATCCGGGGAAAGGACGCCGAAAAGCGCGCCTCGGAAAAAATCCGCGAAAAACAGAACCTCGAGTGGAACGAATGGGCCGACCGGGTCAGCGAATTCCTTGCGGAACTCGAAAAACTTTTTTCTCCCGATCTGTTCATCATCGGGGGAGGTGTGAGCAAGAAGGCGGAAAAGTTCCTTCCGTTTTTGACCTCTAGGACCGAGGTTCTCGTCGAGCCGGCGCAGATGCGAAACGAGGCCGGCATCATCGGTGCCGCCTGCATCTCCGCGCGCCTGCCGGGGATGGACCTTCCGGAAATTTAGCCGAAGTTTCGACTATAATGCGTCCGGCCCCATCGCCAGTGAGGCAGGAAACCCGGCGGGCAGCTTCACCGGACGGACTGAGGGCGCAGGCGATCACGGACCGGAAGGATGCGCATTATTACAAGGCGATGCACGGAAAGGCGGCGGAGCGCCTTCTTCGATCCAGCTAAATTGGCGGGGAACATGCCGCAGCCTCTGCGGGCACAGGACGGGTTTGGTTCTCGTAACGCTGATTACGCCGTGCGCAGGCGAGGGCACTCCTCGGTGAAGCAC
>DYRS01000251.1 GCA_020718585.1 Chthoniobacter flavus | reverse complement strand
TTGTTTTCCAGAACGACAACTCGGCGGCCGTGCTGCCGGCGGGTCCGCCGCCGATGATGGCGACATCACATTTCATTCGGAGATTCGCGCCACCGGGCGGCGTCGGGTACCGGAACCCCGATCTGGTCGAGGATCCTGCAGACAACGGTGTCGGCTAGCTGGTCGAACGTCTCGGGGCGGCTGTAAAACGACGGCATGGCAGGCAGAAATATAGCACCCGCCTCGATGACCGCCACGGCATTTTTTGCGTGGATGAGGTTCCACGGGGTCTCGCGGGGGACAAGGATGAGCTTTCGGCGCTCTTTGAGGAAGACGTCGGCCGCGCGGAGCGTGAGCGATTCGCTCGTGCCGTGGGCGATCCGGCCGAGCGTGCCCATCGAACACGGGCAGATGACCATCGCATCGAAAAGTGCGGATCCGCTCGCAAACGGCGCGTTCATGCTCTTGTCGGAATGCTCGATCACATTCGGAGGCAGCCGAAGCCCGCCGGATTCCTCGGCCACGACCTGCCGCGCGAACGGCGTGAGGATCAGGTGCAGCTCGTGGTCGGCAAGCCGGTCGAGCAGCCGCTGGAGGTAGATCGCCCCGCTGGCGCCGGTCGCGGCAAGGACGATGCGCATCAGAGGAGACCGCCGGCGACAAGCGCCTCGCGGAGGTGGCGGGTCCGGGCGAGAAGATCCGCGTGGAGAGCCGCATTTTTCTGGTCGGGCTGCGTGCGTGTGGGCTCGTCGAGCCCGACGAGCCGCGCGCAGATTTCCGCAAGGTCGCCGCCCCCGGATGTCCAGCCGGCCTGGATCGCCGCGCCAAGGCCCGCTCCCTCGCCGCTGCGCAGGCAGACGACCGGCACCCCGAAGACGTCGGCGCAGATCTGCCTCCAGATCCGGCTGTTGCTCCCGCCGCCGGTGAGGCGGATCTCCGACGGCGCAACGCCGAGCTCGCGGAACCGCGACAGACCGTGGCCGAGCCCGAACGTGACCGCCTCGGTCGCCGCCCGCGCAATGTGCGCGGGTGAAAAATTGTCCAGCGTAAGCCCGTGGATCGTGCCGGTGCCATGCGGAAGGTTCGGCGTGCGCTCGCCGGTGAGATACGGGAGCATGAGGAGCCCGTCCGAACCCGCCGGGACGGATTCGATCGCCGCGTCGAGCCCGGGGAAATCCCATGAGAACAGCTTCCTCACATGCTCGGTGACGAGCGTGAGGTTCATCGTGCAGACCAGCGGCAGCCAGTGGTCGGTGCTGTCGCAAAACCCCGCGACTTCGCCCGCCGGGTCGGTCACCGGAGAATCCGAAAACGCATAGAGCGTGCCGGATGTCCCGAGACTCGCAGTGACGACTCCAGCCCGGATATTCCCCGTGCCGATCGCGCCCATCATATTGTCCCCTCCGCCCGCGCTCACGATCACATCTCCGCCCAGTCCCCACTCCGCCGCGAGCTTTGGAGAAAGCGTCCCGACCGCCTCCGACGAACGCCCGAGCGGCGGAAGCTTCGCCGCCAGATCCGGCGCGATAAATTCCACCACGTCGTCCGACCACACCCGCTTCGAGATGTCGAGCAGCGCGGTTCCCGAGGCATCGCCAAACTCCATGCGCGCACGGCCGGTCAGCCAGAAATTCAGGTAATCGTGTGGCAGTAAAACAAGCGATGTCTTCTTCCAGTTGTCCGGCTCGTTCTGCCGAAGCCAGAGGATTTTCGGAGCGGTGAAGCCCGGCAGCATCGCGTTCCCCGTCCGGCGGATGACCTCCGCAGCCCCCCCGAAATGCCGGGTGATCTCCGCGCACTGCCCGGCGGTCGTTGTGTCGCACCAGAGCTTCGCCGGACGCACGACCGCGCCCTCCGCATCCAGCGGGACCAGCCCGTGCTGCTGCCCGCTGACCCCGATCCCTCGAACCTCGCCCGCCCGCCCGCCGAGCTGCGAAAGCACCTTGCGCACCGTGGTATCCGCCGCCGAGATCCAGTCCGCCGGATCCTGCTCCATCGCCCCCGGAGCCAGCCCCGGAAGAAACCCGTAAGCCTCTTGCTCCGATGCCAAAATATCTCCGCTCTCCCAGTCCACCGCAATCGTCTTCGTGCTCTGCGTCCCGCAGTCAATTCCAAGAAAAATCATGTTCCAAATGGTCGCCTTCCCCATTATACCGCGCGGGAAAATTCCGTCCACCCCGAGTTTTTCTCAACAG
>DYRS01000250.1 GCA_020718585.1 Chthoniobacter flavus | reverse complement strand
GGCGGAAACTTGAGGCTTGAGACTGGACGACTCATTTGTCCTGGCTAGGAATTCATGCGGGCGAGGGCCGAGAGGATTTGGTCGGCCATTTTTTCCGGGGAGTCGGTGCCGTGGAGGTGGATTTCCGGGGCTTCGGGCGGTTCGTAGGGCGAGTCAATACCGGTGAAATTTTTGAGTTCCCCTCGGCGGGCTTTTTTGTAGAGGCCCTTTGGGTCGCGCTGTTCGGCGACCTCGAGCGGGGTATCCACGAAGACCTCGAGGAATTCGCCTTCCGGCATGAGCTGGCGGGCCATCTGGCGCTCGGCGCGGAACGGGGAGATGAACGCGGTGAGGACGATGAGTCCGGCGTCGGCCATGAGCTTTGCGACCTCGGCGATGCGGCGGATATTTTCGACGCGGTCCTCGTTGGTGAACCCGAGGTCGCGGTTGAGTCCGTGGCGGATGTTATCGCCGTCGAGCAGGTAGGTATGGCGGCCCATCGCGTGGAGTTTTTTTTCCACGAGGTTGGCGACGGTGGATTTTCCGGAGCCGGAGAGTCCGGTGAACCAGAGAACGCGGGGCTTTTGGCCCTTGGCGGCGGCGCGGGCGGGTTTGTCCACATCGAGGTGTTGGAGGTGGATATTGTGCGAGCGGCGGAGGGCGAAGTGGATGAGACCGGCGCCGACGGTATTATTGTTGAGCCGGTCAATCAGGATGAAGCCGCCGGTGTGGCGGTTGTCGGCGTAGGGGTCGAATGCGAGCGGTCGGTCGAGGGCAATATTGCAGACCGCGATCGCGTTGAGGTCGAGTTTTTTGGCGGCGGTGTGCTCGAGCGAGTTGACGTTGACTTGGTATTTGATTTCGGTGACCGATGCCGATGCGGTGGCGGTTCCGATTTTGAGCCAATAGGGTCGGCCGGGCAGAAGCGGGTCTTCGCTCATCCAGACGAGCGTCACCTCGAATTGGTCGGCGACCTCGGCCGGGCTGGCGGCGGACGAGATGATGTCGCCGCGGGAGATGTCAATTTCGTCTTCGAGAACGAGCGTGACAGATTGTCCGGCAGCGGCTGCCGGCAGGTCGGCATCCTGAGTGACGATGCGGACGACGCGGGATTCCTTGCCAGACGGCTGGACGCGGATCCGTTCGCCGGGGGCGATCCGTCCGCCGGCGATCCGTCCGGCGAATCCGCGGAAGTCGAGATTCGGGCGGTTGACCCACTGGACCGGCAGGCGGAACGGGCGGTCCAGGAGGGGTTCGTCTGCGAGGTCCACCGTCTCGAGGTATTCCATGAGGGTGGTTCCGCGATACCAGGGGGTGGCGGGGCTGGGTTCGAGGATGTTGTCACCCTTGAGTGCCGAGAGCGGGATGAATGTGGCCTCCGGGATGCCGATGCGGGCGGCAAATTCGCGGTAGTCGCGGCAGACGGATTCGAAGACGTCCTCGCTGTAGCCGACGAGATCCATTTTATTGACGGCGACGGCGATGTTGCGGATTCCAAACTGCGAGACGAGGTAGGTGTGCCGGCGGGTTTGTGTGAGGATCCCCTTGCGGGCGTCCACGATGAGGATCGCGGCATCGGCGGTCGAGGCACCGGTCGCCATATTGCGCGTGTATTGCTCATGGCCGGGAGTGTCGGCGACAATGAACTTCCGCTTTTCCGTCGCAAAAAACCGATACGCAACGTCGATCGTGATCCCCTGTTCCCGTTCGGCGGCAAGCCCGTCAACGAGCAGCGCGAAATCTATCGCATCGCCCTGGGTGCCGAATTTTTTGGAATCAGCCTCGAGTGCCGCGAGGTGGTCCTCGAAGAGCATTTTCGACTCGTAGAGGAGACGTCCGATGAGCGTGCTTTTTCCGTCGTCCACGCTACCGCAGGTGATAAACCGCAGGAGCTGCTTCTGCTCGTGGGCGCGAAGGTAGGCATCGATGTCCGTCGCGATGAGGCCGGGAGACATCAGAAATACCCCTCCTGCTTTTTCTTTTCCATCGAGGCGGCGGAATCGTGATCAATGACTCGGCCCTGGCGTTCGGAGGTCGTCGCGAGCAGCATCTCTTGGATGATCGCGGGGACCGTATCGGCGGCGGACTCGATCGCGCCGGTCAGCGGGTAGCAGCCGAGCGTGCGGAAGCGGACATTTTTCATCGCGGGCACTTCGCCGTCGGCGAGCGGCAGACGGTCGTCATCCACCATGATGAGCGTG
>DYRS01000249.1 GCA_020718585.1 Chthoniobacter flavus | reverse complement strand
AAAACGATGGTTCCCTTTTTGATCACCGTCTCTACGGCGCTGACGCCGATGTGGTAGGGGATGAAGCGGTAAGATGGGTTTTCGAGGATGATCACGTCGCCCTGTTTGCCGCGATCGAGGCTGCCGGAGCGGTCCGCCCTTCCCAGCGCGGCGGCGCCGTTGAGCGTCAGCGCCGTGACGATCTCTTCCGGCGTCAGGTTCATGTAGAGGGCCGCGGTTGCCGCGGCAAGCGGGATCGACTCGGAAAAGCAGCTTCCCGGATTGAAATCGGTGGCAAGCGCCACCGCGCAGTCGGCGTCGATCATGTAGCGGCCGCGGGCGTAGGGTTCGCGCAGGCTGAAGGCGGTGAGTGGAAGCAGCGTGGCAATGGTTCCAGCCTCTGCCATTGCCTTTATTCCGGTGTCGGAGGCGTGCAGCAGGTGGTCGGCGGAGACGGCCCCGATTTCAGCGGCCAGTTCCGCGCCTCCGAGAGAGACGATCTCGTCGGCGTGAAGCTTGGGCTTCAGACCCGATTTTGCGGCGTTTGTCAGAAGACGCCGCGACTGCTCGATGGAAAAGACCCCCTTTTCGCAGAAGACATCGCAGAATTCAGCGAGATGGCGCGAGGCGACTTCCGGAATCACTTCAGACAGGAGAAAATCGATGTAGTCGTCCGGTCGGCCTTTGTACTCCGGCGGGACGGCGTGTGCGCCCATGAACGTGGAAACGACGTCAACCGGATGGAGACGATTCAGCTCGGTCATCACCTCCAGCGCTTTGATCTCGGTGTCATGGTCGAGGCCGTAGCCGCTTTTCCCTTCCACCGTGGTCACCCCGAAGGCGAGCATCGCGTCGAGGCGCTTCAGGCCTGCTTCGATCAGCGCAGCTTTGGAGGCATTGCGGGTTGCGGTCACGGTGCTTAAGATTCCGCCGCCGCGCGCGAGGATGTCCATGTAGCTTTCGCCCTTCAGCCTCCAGGCAAATTCATCCGCGCGGTAACCGCCGAAGACGAAATGGGTGTGCGAATCGACGAATCCCGGGAGCGCCGCCTTGCCCGTCGCGTCGATCGTCTCGAAAAAAGAAAGGTCTTTCCCTGATTTCTGAAGTCGCGCGAGGACTTGCTCCGTCGCGCCGACGTCGGCAATGATCCCGTCTTCAATGACAACCGCCCCATCGGCGATGATGCCAAGCTCGGACATCTCCCTGCCTTTTCTGGCGGAAAATCCGCTGCATAGAACGAGTTCGGCGGCGTTTTTGATGATGATATTCCCGTTTTTATTCATAGATCCTCGATTCAAGCACCTGCGAGGGGTCAAAGTCTTCAAAGCGGAGGTAATAGGCGGCCGTGTCGATGAGTGCGCCCATGGGGACCAGGCCGATGATCTCGCTGCCGACAACCGGCGCTCCCCAGCGCCGGGCCTCGATCTGGATGAGTTCGAATACCCGGTAGAGGGAGGTTTGGGTGTAATCGGTCATGTTGATCGAGACCTGGACGATGCCGCGCTCCTTGAGTTCGATGCCGATCGCCTTGCAGTAGCGCATCCCGCCGTTGAGATGGCGTATCTTCCGGGCGATGGCGTCGGCGATGGCGAGGGAGGAGGTCCCCAGATTCACGTTCCACGCCACGAGCGGCATCCGGGCCCCGATTGCCGTGACGCCGGCCGTGGGATGGATCCTCTCGGGGCCGTAATCCGGTTTCCACTGCGGCTGTTTGAGTTTCTCCGGCATTCCCTCGAACTGGCCCCTGCGCACGTCGGCCAGGTTGCGGCGGGCCTCCGACGATGCCGATTCTTCGTAGAGAAAGATCGGCAGGTTGAATCTGTTTGCCGCCTCCTCGGCGAATTTTTTCGATAAAGCAACGGCTTCGTCCATCGTCATGTTTTTCACCGGGATGAACGGGACGACATCCACCGCGCCCATCCGGGGATGCTGTCCCGTGTGGGAGGGCATGTCGATGAGCCCTATGGCGGTTTCCATCATGCCGAGAAGCGCCTCGGCCAGCGCCTCCGGCTCGCCTGCCGTGGTGACGACCGTGCGGTTGTGATCGTAATCCGGTTTGTAGTCGAGGAGCTTGACCCCTTCTTTTCCCCGGAGCGGCTGGACGATTTTATCGATTTTTTTCGGATCGCGCCCCTCGCTGAAGTTGGGGACGCACTCGACGATTTTGTTCATGGATGCCATCTTTTTTTCACCGAAAAATGAAG
>DYRS01000071.1 GCA_020718585.1 Chthoniobacter flavus | reverse complement strand
GTGTCCTACCGGATTGTCGGGCGGACGACGATGATGGGATTGGTGCGGAAGACTAGAGTGCCGTCGCCACGGGTGCCGGAGTGGAACACGATTCGTAGAGGGTTGAGCTTCTCGATACTGGCACCGGAAATGGTCGTGTTTGTCTGGTTGAATTCGAGATAGATCGAATTGGCGGGAGGTGGGTTTGACGCCGAGCACCGCTCGGGGAGGATGTTGGTGATGTTTGTCGGGTCGAGCCCGAGCTGCCAGAGGCGCGCAGCCTGCTCCTGGACGTTGAATGCGCGCAGGGAATAGCCGTTCGACTGCTCCTGGACAAGAATCGCGTTTGCCATGAGTGCGGCCCCGGCGATCCCAATGGCCAGAATGCCACCGGCGATGAGAACCTCGATGAGCGAATAGCCGCAGGCACGGCAAAATGGCAGGAAGTTAAGAGCAGTTGGAGAGGTAGAAGAGGCATCTTGCCGCTTGGAGTTTCCTGGGAAAAGCGGCGGGACGCCGCTTCTACGTTCGCTTAGCTGATTACCACTCCGAGTCGTGTAAATGCACGTTTTCATGGTCAGGGTTTGCGTCCGTCCTCGATCCAGAGAACTCGGTCTGAAATGAACTCGACGGCGTCGATATTTGTTCCGGTGGCCATGGGCGTCTGATTGATTTTGAGGTTTCCGGTGTTGGTCATCGCCTGAGCGATCCGGAATCCGCCCGTGATGTTCAGGTAGCGGCCGCTTGTTGTCGGGGCGGCGATGGTGAGGGTCGTGTTTGTGGGGAGAACGGTCGCTGCAAACCACCAGTTATAGGTTTCTCCAGTGGTGGCGGTTTTGATCGTCATGTTCCCGCTGTTCTGCTTGTTGAGGTAGATTTTTCGGGTGTTATTCGTGTTGGTGAGCGTGATGGTCGAGAGGTTTGATGCATTTTTCGGCACCACGACGTGCATAGGATGATTTGTCTGATTAGTCGATCCTATGATATATAAATTCGTGATCGACGCATTGGTATACTTGCGATAGGTGTTTGTATCTAAATAAACATCTGTGCCGGGAACTTCATAGCGAACAATATCGGATTCAACGTCTGTTGGATTGAGGAGAGCGGTCAGATTACCTCCAGTATAGTTAGTATATACGTTCCCGTCTTTTGTGAAGGTGTTCGTTGTTGCTGTCCCCCCGGTGGCGTTTGTGTAAATGAGTTCTTCATTTGTCTGATAAGTGAGGTTTGTGTAAGTGAAGTTTGTGTTAAAATTATTGGTATAGCTGGGTATTGGAGCGGCGAAATACCCGAAATACCCGAGGTCGCCGTTCGGGCCGGATGGGTTGGTTCCCGAGGTGAACGGAACCTGCGGAAAGCACGGAAAACCGATCATGTTCGTATAGTAGATTTTATTTGTGGGAACCCAGGTCGCTGTCAGGTTGGTTGAGGAGTTCGTATGAACGACAAGCGGATATCCTGCAAGGAGCGGGCTGCGGGATTTTATTAAAAACCGCGAGGTAATGCTATGGAAAGAGTTCGAGAGTGTCGTGTCCTTGGTGACGACGAAGGCTCGGTTGCCAAACGGGGAAAACGGATTTCCAGCGGTGATGAAGTTCATATCGGCCCAGAAGGAATTGAGGCTGGACGACACGCGGCAACCACCCCATGCACCGTTTGAGATGCTGACCTCCCAATAGAGCGTCGCGCCGCTCGGCAGCGAAGACAGCAGGTATTGTCGCGCCATCGCGCGCGCATTTTCCATTGCAATCCGGTCCTGCACTTGGACGGCGGTCGTGTCGGGATACAGCGTCGCGGTCGCCATCATCTGCGCCCACGCGGCCAGCACAAGAGTTGAGACCATGACGACAAGAAGCGCGAAAATCATGATCGTTCCGCGAATCCCAAACCGGATTTTTGCGCAGTTTTTCATAGCGCGGGAAATGCGGGGAAGACCAGAAAATACGAGGTATTGCCAGCCTGGTTCATATAGTCGCCGCGAGGATTGGTGCTGTTTGTCTCGCTCGGATACTGCGACCCGTTGGTCCGGTTCATCGGGTCCGGCCACCAGACGAAATAAAACGGGCGGTTTTCCGCCTTATTGTAGTTTGTGTTGCCATTAGTGTTTGTCGTGCCGGCAGTGGTGAAGAAAGCGGCGGCGGGACGGTTGGTCGGATTGTGGGTCGAACCCGGATAAAAGACATGGTAGTAATCGGTCATGGTATCCCCCACAAACCTGCGAACCACGGCATAGACTCCCGCCGGGGAGTTGGTTGTGGTAAACCAGTCGCTCTCATAGATGGCATGCACACTGACGTTTGTGGCGCTGGTGGTCGGAACAAGTATGTAGATCGAGAGGTTCGGTGCGAGCGTCGCGCCATTTCCCAGCGCGTTCGTGCTGAAATTCGTGTAAACGTTGTTTCCTATGTCAATGAGCTTCGTCCGGAAATCCTCGGGGGTGACAAGCCTGCGGGCGTCGATGTTTGTCGTAATGATGAAATTTGTCGGTCGCTCGGTGTTCGGGATATTGCGGGCCAAGCAGACAACGGCACTTGCCAAGCCTAGGTCGTCAAGGAACTTCATGCGCATGATGTTGGCCATTGCCGTCGCCGAGAGACTGGGGCCCTCGTTCACCGCGATTTTTTTTTCGGTCAGAAACAGGTAGGAGCCGCTGAGATTAACGCTCGCCTTACGCTTGGAGATTCCGTTGACGGCAATCGTGCCGTAGGCCATCGCGGCGACAACGATGACCGCTGCGGCGATGCCCAGCGCGACGACAAGTTCGACAAACGTGAATCCGTGCGGACGGTCGCTATTGCTCGGGATTTTCGGCATCTTGGACTCCCCCCATGAGTTTGACGTCGCGGTCAGCGACGTTTCGGAGTTCGACCTCCTGGCTGCTATTGAGGATTTCTGCCACAGCCGGGCTTTCGAGGGGCGGCAGCTTCGGCGCGCCTCTCGGGCCGATTTGCAGAAGCGACTCGACAGCCTCGCCGAACATGAATTGGGAAACTTCCGGCTTCATCCCGACCGGCAGCACAATTTTCCGTGGGTCGGCGGATGGATCACGTTCGACAAACGCGAGCGTGAGCGACGACTCGTCCACCGACAACACGCGCAGCATTTCGGACTGGTTGCGGATGATCGGCGGCAGGGTCTCTCCCGGACTGAGGATAAGAGATCCGAGGAGAATCCGGAATTGCCCGTTGCCGCCGGAGACCCCGCCGATCTTCACTGCGCGGATGATCCGGCGCAGGCGGGCCTCCTCGCTGGCGGATTCTGAAGACGCGGTGGCCCCCTGCTCGGGTGCCGCCTGCTGGGTGAACGGGTTCCGCTCGCCGGCCCTGACATCAACAGTCTGGCGCCCATCGGGCAGCAGCTCAGGCGCGGCGGCGAAAGAGGAGAGGGGGAAAGTGAAAAGCGAAAAGAGGAAAGCGGCAAGTGTCCTCATTGCTGGGCGCATTTCTTGTGGCAAGCCAAGGGATAGTGGGCGTCCTGCCCGATTCGGTGACGATGCGGGCTGGAAGCCCAGGGTCCTTTCGGCAGAAATCCGACTGGCACTGTTGGGAGATGGGCGCCTCATTGTTTGAGAATCGGTTGGTCGAGGACGACTTCCATCCGTAGGTCATTCGCACGGGTTCCCTTCGAGAGATGCACGCTTGAGGTCGAGATGGTCGGCATGGTTTTCTCGATCTCGCCGAGCCAGTTGAGGAGCTTGGAATAGTCGTCCTCAAACGTGAGCAGAGACCTCCGGGCGGTCGGGATCGAGTCGTTGTCTTTGACCTGTGCCTGCTCGAACCGCTGGGAGAGGTTGACCAGGCTGGCGTCCTTGACCCGCATCTGCATCGCGATGTCCGCGCTCTGCGAAGAGTCGATTGTGGTGAGGTAGGGCTGCCAAATACGGAGGAATTCGACGAGGTCGGCAGACTGGCGCTTGAGGTCGGCGAGCTGCGCGCGTTCCCGCGAGAGCTGCAGTGCGGCGGTTTCCTCTTCCGTTTGCGCGGTTGTCGCTTCTGCCTGCGCTTTTGTCCTGTGGCCTTGGACCCACTGGGTGAACATGATGAGCCCCAAGACCAGAAGGGCAACAATCCCGCAGGCGATGTGCTTGTGGTTCATGGCGATATTGGCTGCGGTTCATCGGGTGACTCCGCACGGGTATCCCGCACGAGAGTCGCCTTGTAGTCGAGCACTCCGCGGCCAAATTCCCGCATCGGCGAGAACGCGCGATAGTTGAGTGCTGCGATTTTCTCCATCGTGAGGTCGAGCTGCTTGGTCGAGTCGGTGTTCATGTTTATCGCGAGCAGGATCTGCGACGGGTCGTCCAGCGCGCGCTCCAGCTTGAGGTCCACAATCGAGACCTTCGGCGACATGCTGCGCACGATTTCCACCAGAAGCGGCTGCAGGGGGAGCGAGTTCGCAACCCATTTTTTGACGTCCGTCGCCTTCTTGATCTGGGCTTCTAGAGCGGTGCGCTGGCTCTTGGCCTCTTGGGTTTGCGCACCCAGCGATGTGGTCTGGGCTTTGTGGTCGTCGCGCTTCTTGATCCCGAGGCGGAACTGAAGGAAGAAAATCATGCTGAAAATGACCGTCCCCGCAATCGAGCAGTAGAAAAGGATCGGCACAAGCCGAAGGACCACCGGCAGCGGCGGGGTGACATCCTTCCGCTCGGCCTTGAAGTCGTCAATATGGCGTTCGGTGATTTGCATGCGGCTAGTATCTCAGCATGATCTTCGCCAGAAGACCGGGTTGGGAAAGGTCGGTGACCGGACGCCCGGGGAAGGTCTCGCCGAAGCGCTCGACGAGATCTGGCAGCGGGTCATCGCAGATCAGCGTGATCCCGATGGCTGGCGAAAGGCGCGAGTGGAACGGGGAAAGCAGATCGGTAATCGGCGTGATATCATCGTCATAGACATCGGTGCGCGAGCGAAGCTCCAGCCACCGGTCCTGATCCTGCACCATCGCGCAGACTGCCCCCTCGCAGCAGACGATGTAGAACGTGCTGACAGGGGTTTCCGAGCCTTTCGTCTTGTTCGTCTCGGCCAGGGCGTGGCGCAGAAGGATGTAGGTGCCGCAGCATATCCGGCCGACGCGGAACCCGCCCTCACTGAAAATTGACTCCGTCTTCCGCGTCTGGTCCTCGTCGAGCGTGAGCAGGACGCTCGAGTTGGTTTCCGGATTGTGCGTCACCGCATACCGCTTGCCGCGCTCAAATTTTCCGCCCAGGACCGCGCGCGGGTTCGTTTTGAGGACTTCCTCGCTGCCTGGGCGGCGGGAAAGATTGGTCTCCAGGCTGATGACGTAGCGGGTGTTGAGCGAGATCGCGCACCAGTGCCGGTCGGTGAGCGATTTGATATGGTCCGCCGTCTGTGCGAGGCCCTCCTTCGGCTCGACCCGCACGCTTTCCAATGCGTCCGGCTCGCCGGAGCGGGAGATCCCGCGCCAGGTCAGCCGCGCGCGCCCGATGCCGAAGAAAACGGTTCTTTCGGAGGGGAAGCGCTTCCGCCACGGGGCCGACGGGTCATCCGCCTCGGCGCGGAAAGCGGAAAAGTTGAGGATGGATTTGAGGTCAACGGAATTCATCGAGAGATCTCCGGCTGGTGCTCGAGGTAGTCGGCAACCTCATCCCAGGAAAATGCGGAGCCCGTCGGCGCCCCCGCGCTTGAGAACCCCTCCTCCGCGCGGATCGCGATGCACTTTTCAAAATTAAACATGCCTTTTTTCCAGCCGGTTTCGAGCTCCTGGTCGAGCTTCTTGAAATCTCCGCGTCGAATGATGTTTACCACGCCGTCATATTGCAGCAGGACCTCATGAATGGGAAAGCGTTTTGATTTTCGTTCGTCCAGCAGGAGCCGCTGGCACATGATCAGGCGCAGGCAGTCGGCGAGCGTCTCCTGTGAGCTTTCGAGGCGGTCGGAGGGGATGAGCTTGAGGAAGCGCTGCACGGTTTGCGATGCGCTCGATGTGTGCAGCGTGGCGACCACGACGTGCCCGGTCTCAGCCGCCTGGAGCGCGATCTCCGCAGTCTCGCCATCGCGGATCTCCCCGATGATGATCACGTCCGGCGCCTGCCGGAGCGCCGCGCGGAGCGCCTTCGAGAAATCCATCTCGTCGCTCCCCATCTCGCGCTGCGAGACGAGCGACGGCAGACCGTCGGGGTAGATGAACTCGATCGGATCCTCGAACGAGATCACATGTTCGCGGCGGCGCAGCGCCCGGTGCAGGACCATCGAGGCAATCGTGGTGGACTTCCCGCTGCCGGTCGCCCCGCAGATCAGGAACAGTCCGTTTTTGGCCTCGAGGAACGCCTTCACCGCAGGCGTGGGAACCTTGATCGAGGAGGGCGCGGGGATCTCGTTCGGCAGGAGCCGCATCACCCAGCGCAGCCGACCCTGTGTCACCATCTGGCTCACGCGAAACCGCCGCCCGTGAAGATCCATCGCGCTGTCGTCGCAGCCCGGCTCGAGATACTCGGGAACCTCCATCTCAAAAACTGCCTCGTCAAAAATCAACTGCCCGTTGAACTTGTAGGAAAGCGGATCGCCGGGGGTCAGGTAGAAATCGCTGACGCCGTCGGCGAAGGCGAGGTCGCGCATCCGCTGCCCGACGGGGGAGTCTTCCGGAAGGTCAAGTAGTCGCATGGGAAGTAGAGCCTAGCAGACCGTGTCGGACTGACAAATCATTCGTGCAACGAACCTCAGCGTGTGGCGGTGGGGGGTTCCATTTTTTGTCTGTCGGATCTCTATTGCCCGCGATACCGCGTCTAGGGCATGATTCCCATGTTCTGAAACACCTGACGCAACGTGGGATCAGTGCCGTCCAAAAGCTTATCACCCGTCATATTCAGCTTAGCTTGGGTGTAGTAGGTCGAGGCGTCCACTTCCTGCATATGCTTGCCTTCCGCCTGCGTCACCCCGTTGGTTTTCCAAACGATGTCTTCGTAATCCCGGTCACCACCTCCCGCAATATCTTCAATGGCATAGACGCTTTTGCCCAAGCTGACGGCCTGGCTCTTGGAGAAACCGGCAACCGCGGTGTCGAATGATAGGGAGGTCAGCGGGTATTTGACGTTGGTCTTACTCGGATTTGATGCAGCGAGGAAGGTTGTGGCCTCGGCAAATGTGCCATTGGGGATCAAAATAAACGCGACGGCGGTGCCTGCGGCGAAATCAAGATCGTGGCCGTGGCCGTCCCTGTCCATTGCCTCCCCGCCTTTGTCTCCCGTGGCTACCCGACGGACGGCCTCCCTCATAAACGCCAGAAGCCCCGCCTCAGTTTTTACGTCATACGGGGGATTTCCCATGCCCTCCAGCGAAAAGAGCCCCAAAGAGCCACGGTAACCCGCCCCATCGTAAAGCTTGTCTTCCGTATGCACAGGCCCGTTGACAATCAAAGGCCCGCCCCCCCACCCTTGGTCGTCTTCGGGGGGGAGCCCCGGATTACCTTTCCCAATATGGTCAGAAAGATCCAGATCGTCGTCGGGCGGAGGTAGACCGTTGCCACCACCGTTGTCACCACCGTTGTCACCACCGTTGTCACCACCGTTGTCACCACCGTCCCAGGCCCACCCGTTGGTTCCTGCCACTGGGGCATTCGTGCGGTTCGCTGTTGTCGGCGCGGTGGCCGCGAAACTGTCATCCATCGGAAACTCGATGATTCCAGAGGATGCTTGTTCGACAACAAACCTCGGAGGCACCGCAGAGCTGGTGCTGGCAACCCAGCGCGCGCGCAATCGCGTCGCCCCGCCGCCCTTCGTCCGGTCCGCATAAATCCGGGAGTCCACCATGCTCCCCCGCAACCCCATCGTGCCGGCCTCGCCGACCGTTTTCAAAACGGTCAGAACATCGCAGTAATTGGGCGCACCGTCGTCCGCCCCGGTCATCCCGTTTGTGGTGCCGCCGCTGCTCAAATAAATCTGGACCGACCGGTTGATCAACTCGACATCCTGCTGCAGCTTCGTGGCGGCGGCCGCTTGCTGCGTGTTTGAGACGGTCACGTAGCCGATCGAGCTGATCACCGCCACCGCAGCGATGACCGCAAGGACCTCGACCATTGTAAAACCGACCGGCCTAGTTCTTGGAGAGAAACATGTCGCTTTCATGGCTGAAGCATACCACGAAAACTGTTGTCATGTCAATAAGTTCTCCCGAATTCCCGATCGCCCATTTTAGGCGGTCTTCCCGGCATTTCGAATGTTCTCGTTTTTGGCGGACGGATGGGATAAGAGGCAACGGAAAATCACAGAAAAATGTTCATCGAAAATTTTTCATTGGGGATTGGCGACCGGTTCGGGCGCGAGGGGGTTGCGCAGTTGGAGGTGTTGCGGATGGCACCTGGAGTGGTTCCGGTCTGGAACAAGTCGAACCGCGAGCACCTGCTGATCGGCACGTCTCCGGCCGACACCCGTGCGGCGGCGGATGCGGCGGTGAAGGCGTCCGGCTGGACCGCTCCCTATTTTCTCAGGATGGGAAAATAATCGTTTTGCGCGGGGCCGCAGGATCGTGTTTACTCTGCGGGCATATGGAAAATGTGATCATTATCGGCACGGGATGCGCCGGGCTCACCGCCGCGATTTATACCGCCCGCGCCAGCCTCGCCCCGCTCGCGCTCGAAGGCCGGATGCCCGGCGGACAGCTCACCACGACAACCGCCGTGGAAAATTTTCCGGGTTTCCCGGAGGGGATTGACGGGCCGGAGCTGATCATGCGGATGAAAAAGCAGGCGGAAAATTTTGGGGCGAAGTTCCGCTACGGGGTTGTCGAGGAATTTCGGCCGGGCGACCCGCACCGGGTGAAGGTGGATGGCGAATGGGTTGAGACCAAGGTGCTGATCGTCGCGAGCGGCGCGTCCCCGCGATACATCGGACTCGAAGGTGAGAGCGCGCTCATCGGGCACGGGCTGACCTCGTGCGCGACGTGCGATGGGGCGTTCTACCGGAACGTGCCGGTCTGCGTCGTCGGCGGCGGCGACTCGGCCTGCGAAGAGGCCGGGTTCCTCACGCGCTTTGCATCGAAAGTTTACCTGATCCACCGCCGGGACACCCTGCGCGCGTCGAAAATCATGGCCGACCGGGCGGTCGCCAACCCGAAGATCGAGCCGGTCTGGAACTCGCTGGTCACCGCCTACATCACCGACGCGGCTGGCGAGGTCGCCGGCGTGCGCCTGCGCGACAAGGTGACCGGCGCGGAGCGCGACCTCGAGGTCAAGTGCGTGTTCGTCGCGATCGGACACGAGCCGAACACCGCCGCGTTCCGGGGGATTTTGGAAACGAGCGACGACGGGTATCTCATCCAGAAATCCGGCACGGCGACGAACATCCCGGGGGTCTTTGCGGCCGGCGACGTCGCCGACCACGTCTACCGCCAGGCGATCACCGCCGCCGGCCAGGGGTGCGCGGCCGCCATCGAGGCCGAGCGCTGGCTCGCCGCCTCGGAATAGGCCCGCCAGGCAGCATTCCGATCCCGTTTGAAAATCTGCGACCTCACCCAGTTTTACTCCCCGGTCAGCGGCGGGGTGCGGCGCTACATCGAGCAGAAATCCGCCTACCTGCGCGAGTTCCGGCCGGACTGCGAGCATGTCGTGATCGTGCCGGGCGCGACCACCGGGCACTCGGGCGATCGGTACGCGCGGACCTACACGATCGCCTCGCCGCTCATCTCGCGCACGTCCCGCTACCGCGCGCTCACGAAGCTGCACCTGATCGAGGAGGTCCTCGAAAAAGAACGCCCCGACATCATCGAGTCGGGCGATCCCTACCAGGTCGCGTGGAAGGCGGTCGCCTCCGGCCGCGGGCTCGACATCCCGGTCGTCGGGTTCTACCACTCCCACTTCCCGGAGGCCCACATGCGGACGGTCGCCAAATTTTTCGGCCGGGTGGCGGTCTCGATTGCCGACGACATCTGCCGCCGCTACGTGCGGACCCTCTACAACGCGTTTGAATGCACGTTTGTCCCGAGCCCGGCGCTCGGCCGTCTGCTCGCGACGTGGGGGGTCGAGCGGATGCACGCGGTGGACCTCGGAGTGGACGCCGGCGTGTTTGTGCCCGACATCCCGGACCGCGCGACGACCCGCGAGCGACTCGGGATCCCGCCCGACGCGCGGCTCCTGCTCTACGTCGGACGCCTCGCTTCGGAAAAAAACGTGAGGACGCTTTTTGATGCGTTTGCGCTCCTGCATGCGCGAGAGCCCGGCCGCTACCACCTCCTCTGCGCCGGCGACGGCACCCAGCGGCAGGCGCTCGTCCGCCTGCGCGAGGCGACCGGGGCGGTCCACTGGATGCCCTACTGCACCGACCCCCTCGAGCTGGCTTCGATCTACCGCGCGGCCGATCTTTTCGTGCATCCCGGGGTGCAGGAAACGTTCGGGCTCGTCGCGCTCGAAAGCCAGGCGAGCGGGACATGCGTCGTCGGGATCCGGGGGAGCTACATGGACCGGATCATCTTCAGCGACCAGGAATTCTGGGCGGCGGAAAATTCTCCCGACGCGCTCGCGGATGCGATCAGCTCGAAGTTCTCGCTCGACCTGCGTGCGGCCGGGCTGAGGGCGAGCACCGAGGCGCGCGGGCGGTATTCGTGGTCGAGCGTCTTCGCAAAGATCTTCGACATCTACGCAGGGGTCGTCGAAAACTTCAGCCGCTGAGGGCACATGCCCGAAAGGTGCAGACAAGTAGGCGCACGACCGTGCGCGTTCCTCCCGCTTCTTGGGATGGCGGGCAAGACATCCGCGCTCCCGGTCACTTGCACTTTTTCGG
>DYRS01000248.1 GCA_020718585.1 Chthoniobacter flavus | reverse complement strand
TGGAACATGGGCTGGATGAACGACAGCCTGCGCTACATCAGCAAGGATCCGATCCACCGCCGCTACCACCAGGGAGATATCACGTTCTCGATGCTCTACGCGTTTCAGGAGCATTTCGTCCTCGTGCTCAGCCACGACGAAGTCGTCCACGGGAAAGGCTCGCTGCTTGATAAAATGCCGGGCGACCTCTGGCAGAAATTTGCGAACTGCCGAATGTTCCTCGCATGGATGTGGGCGCACCCGGGGAAGAAGCTGATCTTCCAGGGGATGGAATTCGGGCAATGGCACGAGTGGCAGCATTCGCAGAGCCTCGACTGGCACCTCACCCAGCTCCCGCTCCACGACGGGCTCCGTCGGCTCGTCCAGCATCTCAACTACCTCTACACGAGCGAGCCATCGCTCCACGAACTCGACGATTCCTACGAGGGCTACGAGTGGATCGATTTTCACGACGCCGACAACACAGTCTGGTCGTTCATGCGAAAATCCCGCACCGGGCAAGACATCATCTTCATCGTCAATGCCACGCCGGTCGTCCGCCAGGCCTACCGCGTCGGGGTCAAGCAGCATGGATTTTACGAGGAGGTGCTCAACACCGATGCCGAGACCTACGGCGGCAGCAACGTCGGCAACTACGGCGGCCACTGGTCGGACGAGCATTGGGCATGGCAGGAAAAACCGCACTCGATCATGATCGATATCCCGCCGCTCTCAGTCTGCGCGTTCAAGCACTGCCCGCCGCCCGCCCTCGAAAAATAACCCGTCCTGAACCCGTCCCGATGGCGCTGCTGATAAAAAACGGCGAGATTGTCACCGGCGATTCGCGCTACGTGGCGGATATCTGGTGCGAGGACGCAACGATCACCCGGATCGGCCGCGACCTCCCGGTGCCGCCCGGCGCGGAGGTCGTGGACGCAACGGGGAAATTTGTTTTCCCGGGCTTCATTGACCCGCACACCCACCTTCACCTTCCGTTCATGGGGACGTGTGCGAAGGACTCATTTCTCAGCGGCACGCGCGCGGCGGTCGCCGGCGGGACGACGACGGTTTTCGACATGTGCTGCCCGCCGCGCAGTGCCGAGCCGGCCGATGGGTTGGCCGAGTGGATGAAAAAAGCCGCGGGCCGCGCCTGCTGCGACTACTCGTTTCACATGGGAGTCACGCGGTTCGACGCGGGCGTGGAGGGCCAGCTCCGGCAGATCGTTGCCGCAGGGATCCAGTCGTTCAAAATTTTTCTCGCCTACCAGGGCGCGTTTGGGATTGACGACGCGGAGCTGTTCAAAACCCTGCGGCTGGCGCGAGAGCTCGGCGTCGTCACCGCCGCGCACTGCGAAAATGCGGCGCTCATCACCGAACTCCAACAGCAGCTCCTCGCGGAGGGAAAAACCGGCCCGGAATGGCACCACGCCAGCCGTCCGCCCCGCGTAGAGGCCGGGGGCGTCCACCACCTGATGATGTTCGCAGAACTCGCCGACGCCCCGGTTTATATCGTCCACCTGAGCTGCCGCGAAGCGCTCGAAGAGGCCGTGCGCGGACGCCTCCGCGGCGTGGACGTGCGTATCGAAACGCTCATCCAGCACCTCGTCCTCGACAAATCCGCCGCCGAACGCCCGGACTTCGAAGGCGCAAAATTCGTCATGTCCCCTCCCCTGCGCGACCGCGAAAACCAGTCTGCGCTCTGGAGCGCGCTCGCCCAGGGACTTGCCGACACCGTCGCCACCGACCACGCACCGTTCGATTTTCAAACCCAGAAAACCCTCGGCCTCGGCGACTTCACAAAGATCCCGAACGGGATCCCCTCGATCTCCGAGCGCATCCCACTCCTCTACACCCACGGGGTCTGTACCGGACGCCTCGACCTCCACTCGCTCGTCAATGTCGCCAGCACGAACGCCGCCAAGATCTTCAACCTCTTCCCGAGAAAGGGCACGATCCAGCCGGGCGCGGATGCCGACGTCGTCGTCTTCGACCCGGCCTGGCGCGGCACGATTTTCCACGCCGGCCAGATCTCGGCGGTGGACTACAATGCGTTCGAAGGGTTCGAGGTCCGGGGTCGCGCCGCCGTCGTCACCCTCCGCGGACAAATCGCCGCCCGCGACGGATCACCCACCGGCCCGGCCGGACGCGGACAGTTTCTCGCGCGGTCGTAAATATTCGGTGAACCCCGTATGAAAAAAAGTTTGGGGTGAAGTGTTTTTT
>DYRS01000247.1 GCA_020718585.1 Chthoniobacter flavus | reverse complement strand
CAGATATGAAAACTGCCGACATGAGCATTGAAGCGTTGCGCCAGGAGTTGCGGGATTACTACCGGACGCTTTCCTATGACCGCCTGGGCAGGAACGGGTTTCAGAGTCCGCTCTGGCCGGCGATGGATGAGGTCGCGGCCGCCCACCCCGACTACGGCCCCGTCCGGCTGAAAGCCTCCATGTATGAGATCCTGGCCGAGCGCTTCGAGCCGGTCCTCTTCAAGAATTCCCCGTTCTACTCCGAAATGGGATTGAATGTGGCGGAAAGCGACGGCTATCCGTATCTGAGTGCCGCCGGCTGGCTTTTGCGCCGCAACCACCACCTGTTCAAGGATGCCGACCCCGCCGAATACGACCGCTACCTGGCGGCGAACCGCCACGGTCTTCACTTGTCCTACGGCCCGTATCCGGACATCGATCATCATTGCTCCTCGTTTTCCTATGTTCTCACGCACGGCCTGGTGCACGCGTTCGGGCGGGCTCAGGACGCGCTGGCGCAATGCCGGAACCGGGAGGAAACGGAATTCCTCGAAGCCGCGATCACGGGCCTGCTGGCCGTCAAAAAAATTGCGGAGAAGTTCGCGTCCGCCGCAGAGACGGCCGCCGTCGCGGCCGACGACCCGCAACAACGCCGGTTCATGACCATGGCGGCGGCCACGGCCCGGAAAATCCCCTGGCAGCCGGCCGAAACCTTCTATGAGGCACTCTGCGCACTCTGGTTCCTCCACGAGGTTGGCGCGTCCATGGACGGTGTGCGCCTGTATGTGCTGGGCCATCTGGACCGCCTGCTGGGAGGGTTTTACCAGCGCGACCTTGCCGCCGGCCGTCTCACGCCCGACGACGCCTACGATCTGCTCTGCCGCTACATGGTTTATACCGACTGCAAGATCGATCTGGAGCGGGGGGTCGATGATTCCTTCAACCGCCAGGAAATGGGAGGGACGTTGATCCTCGGCGGCTGCGACGAACAGGGCCAAACGGTCTGCAACGACGTGACGTTCATGGTCCTGAAGGCCCATCACGAGCACAAGATGCTCTATCCGAAATTGCACTGCCGCATCGGCAAGGACTCGCCGGACGAATACCTCGCGGCCATCAACCGGGATTTTCTCGCCGGGCGGAATGTCATCTCGTTCCTGAACGACGACGGCATCATCCCGGCCCAGATCCGGGCCGGGAAACGTCCGGAGGATGCGCGCTGTTACGTCGCCGGCGGGTGCTGGGAGGTCATTATCGAAGGCTGCGAGCACTCGGCCGGCGCCAATTGCTACTTCAATCTCGGCAAGATCATGGACCTGTCGATCCACTCCGACCCCGAACAGGAACGGGAAATCGGCGTCGCCTGTCGGAAACTGGATGACGCCCCGTCTTTCGAGGCGGTGTATCAGACGGTCCTCGACAACACCGTCATGGCGATTCGGAAGATGGCCAATGCCATCCGGGACAACGGCAGTGTCTGGCCGCAGGTCAATCCGTCGCCCCTGTTTTCGGCGACCTTGGCGGGTTGCCTGGAGCAGCGGCGGGACTACACGACCGGCAGTGCGCGCTACAACCCGCACGGCCTGCCGCTGACCAATCTGGCGGTGCTCCTCGATTCCCTGCTGGCCATCAAGGATCTCTGTTTTGATCGGAAGACCCATTCGCTCGCCGACCTGCTGACGGCGGTGCGCGCGGATTGGCAGGGCCGCGAGGCCCTGCGCGCCGAAGCGCTGGCCGGGCCCCACTTCGGCGACGATACGGACGCCACGAACGCCCTCGCCCGGCGCCTCGTGGCGGACCTCCACGCCCAGACCCGCGATCTGACCAACGAGCGCGGCGGCCCGTTCCAGCTCGGGTTCTACAGCTACCGCGACGTGATCGACTGGGCGCACGTGACGCGGGCCACGCCGGATGGACGGCGGGCCGGCGACTTTCTGTCCCAGGGGCTGACCCCGTCGCGCTACCGGCACTGCGATATCACATCGGCCGTCAACAGCGTGGCGGCCCTCGATCTGACGGCGTGCCCGGCCAATTCCGTCCTGACCGTTTCCCTGCCGCTTGGCGGAGTCGATGCCGCCGCGCTGGCCGGATTGGAACGGGCCGTGGCGGCCTCCGGTCTCGGCATGCTGCAACTGAACTGCGTCAACAAGGCCGACTTGCTGGACGCGCAGATCCACCCCGAACGCCACCGGGATTTGCTGGTTCGCCTGTATGGGTATTCGGCCCGCTTCGTCAATCTGAATCCGGACAT
>DYRS01000246.1 GCA_020718585.1 Chthoniobacter flavus | reverse complement strand
GTCGTCCCGCCACAGGCAGGAATGCCTGTGCTACACTGTTTGGGCCATGCCGCAGGATTTAACCTAAAATCCCCGCCCTTTGGTCATAACGCCAATCGGGATCATTTCGGCGGGTCTATCCCGAGGGCGGCGAAGATGAGCCTCTGCTTTTTGGTTAGCTCGCCGAGCGACCCGGCGCCGTCGGCGGAGCGTGTCCGCCTCAGCCGTTTGAGGTTGGAGACGACCTCCGGGAACGCCATCTTGAGCTTCGTGGCTTTTTCGTTGGCCTTGATCCTGCCGGTCATCTCGCCGTGGATGATCAGGCCGAGCATATGGACGAAGAGCCGTCCGTCGAACGCCTCCTGGGAGTGGACGCGGCCGCGGCCGGAGTCCATCTCGTTTTTCAGCGTGTCGAAGAACTTCTCCACGCCGTCGCGCCGGAAATAGTCCGCGAGCATGGGGAGCGGCTCCCGCCCGAAGTTCCTGGGCAGCAGGATGAACTTGCCGAACCTCATGGCGCGCTGGTGGATGGCGGCGCTGTCGCGGGCGATGCCGACGCGCCTGCCCGCCTTGCGGAACTTGAGGAGCCCCGCCGTCCCCTTGGCGACGGACTCCACGAACGCCTCCGCCTCGCCGGCATCGCTGAATTTCTGGTCCGCGAAGCGCTCCTCGACGGTCTTCAGCCTCGCCAGCAGGGCCTTGGTCTCGTCGCTTCTGCGCCGGAAGTCCACGAACACATGGAACCTGCGGAAATCCCCCGCGTAGTCCCGGCAGGCCTCCGCGTGCGCCATCAGCCGCCCGTTGAACTCGAAATACGCGCTCTCGTCGCCGAACGCCCCCTCGGTCTCCCGCAGCAGCTCCCTGGCCACCGCCAGCCCGGACGGCAGCGGGATCAGATAGTCGTGCCCGGCCGAGTCCAGCCCCCTGATGTTGGCGGCGCTGAAGAACCCCCGGTCGAGCACCAGCCGCGCCTTCGGAAGCCCCAGGTCGTGCTCAAGGTAGTGGATGAGGCTCTTGACCGTCGAGACATCCCCGACGCTGCCGGGGTAGACCTTGTAGCCCAGCGGCGTCCCGGGGCGGTCGGAGTACACCATGCCGACATTGACCTGGGGCAGGCTCTCGCCGTCGCGGTTGTATCCGAACTCGTCCAGCTCCAGCCCTTTGGAGTGGGTCGAGATCGAGGTGATGTCGAACACGAGGTTGCGGTTTCTGCCGTGCAGCCGGCTCCACGCCTCCCAGAACGCCGCCCGCCCTTTCTCGTCCTCCCCCAGGCGGCGCAGGAACACGCTGACCTTCCGCGAGGACATCGCGCTCCCCGCCATGCCCTCCATGGAATGGGCCCAGTTCTCGTAGAGGTACATCGGGGCCCCCTCGGTGGCGCAGTACGCCGCCAGGGCGAACGCCCCGCCCCCGGCCTCCTCCCCCAGCGCCGCGTCCAGCGTCTCCCGGAGGCGGTTCGCCCTCGAGCACTCCCCGACCGCGTGGGCCACGCCGCTGACCACGGCGGCCCGGCCCGCCCACTTGTCCCTGCGCGGCGTCGAGACCTCGCCCGTCCCCGGATCCAGCACCCCGAGATACTCCCGCTTCTGCCTGACCTTGCCGGTCTCCTTGTCCCGGTACCCCGTGATCCGGTATGAATAGACACTGTTCCCCGACTTCCGGTTGAAAATGAAGCTCATCGACACCTCCTTGGCTGGCTTGTTGTTAATATATGGTCATAACAAGAAAAAGCAAGCGCGGAAGAGGGGGAAATCCAGGTTTTTCACGGAAAAATGGCCGGGATGGCCTGGCGGCGGGATGCGTTATGGCCAAAAACCAGGGAGATTATGATTTAATTCGTCATTCGCCCCGCAAAAAAACGGCGGTTGAAGGCATAAGCCCTCAACCGCCAACAAAAAATCCCGGCGCCGCGCTACTCTCCCACAATCTTAAATGCAGTACCATCGCCGCAGAGACCCTTAACTGCCGTGTTCGGGATGGGAACGGGTGTTTCAATCTCGCTATAGACACCGGGAAAAATATGGAATCAGAGAAGAGTTAAGAATAATCGGCAACAACCCGCCATTCACAACCTTGGACTTTTTTTCCAATCGTGCCTTGCGGAACGGCTGGAAAAAAAGGTGGTTAAGCCTCACGGCTGATTAGTACTGGTAACCTGAACGCGTTGCCGCGCTTACAGCTCCAGCCTATCGAGGTCGTAGTCTTCAACCTGCCTTTAGTCCTTGCGGATGGGAGAAATCGTCTTCGGGGGGGCTTGGCGCTTAGATGCTTTCAGCGCTTATCCTTTCGCGACATA
>DYRS01000245.1 GCA_020718585.1 Chthoniobacter flavus | reverse complement strand
TCCATGAATCGGACATCACGCAACCTGCGTTGGGGTTGGCATTGATTCGCCATTGACCCAGGGTAGCTCCGGAGGCGGAGCAACCCTGGACTGACTTGCGGAATCCCCTTGGGATTCGGATGCCGTGGCGACGAATGGACACATGAGGAATCATGTTTGGACTGCCCCAAAGTGGGCTGCGCAAGATAGCCCGGGGTTGCGGTTCATCCGCTACCCCGGGTGCGTCAGAAAAAACATCCCCTACCCCAACGCGGGTTGCGTAACTCATTCTAGCTCAACGCCATGCGGAAAGCTGGGCAGGCATCACGCCTGCCGCTCTTGCGTTAAAGCAGGCAAGATGCCTGCTCCACTTTGAAGTCAATCATCAGAGGAGCCAAGCCATTTTCCGGTTCCGCCGCGTTGATTGGGCTGGCGCGCCAGGAGTCCTGGAAATGAAGTCAGCCGGAGTCGATGCCGAGCGCCAACGCCGCCCCGACGCACATCCATCGCAACTCCGTGTATCCCCTCCAAAGGACGACCACCCCCGGCTGCGGGTCGCTTTTGCGGCCGCGGTATCCCCCCATTTTTGCGACGATGGCTACGGCGTCGCGCAATGTGTCGGGGGGCTTGAGCCTCTGTTTGACGGCGAAGGCGGCGAGGATGCGGATCTCGAGGTCGGAGAACAATGTCCGCGGCGGCAATCCCGGGCATCCGCGTCCGAGCAGGGTCATGAGCATGATGCGCCACGCGACGACCATGTTTATGGCCACGGCGCGTTCGATCGCCTTGGCGTCGCCGGCGACGAGCTTCTCGACGGCGCATCCGCTCTTGAGGACCTTGTGCCACTCCTCTATCCTCCAGCGGCACGCGTATTCGCGCACGCATTGGCAGGCCCTCTCGAGGCTTTCGACCGGCTCGGTGCTGATCAGGAACCATTCGATCGGCTCGGCGCCGGGCGGCGGGGCCTCCTCCAGGGCGTGCGCCATCCACACCTGGATCGGCTCGGCTCCGGGCGGTTTGGGCTGCCTCGGGACCCCCAGCGTCACCGGGGCGTGGCGGATGGCGAGCGTCGCCTCCCGGGCGTCCCGGGCGGACTTCCCCGAATGCCTCGGCAGCTTGACCATCATGTGGCCGGCCACGGGGGCCGAGCGCGTCTGCGCGAAGAGGAGCCCGCCGTCCTCGCAGCAGCGGTCGCGGGAGGCGCGGACAAGCATCTCGATCCGGCGTTTTTTGCCCCAGTGCATGAAGAGCTCGAAGATGTCACCCTCGCGGTCGCAGATGTTGACCAGACGCGTCCCCGGCAGCTTCTCGGCGATCTCCTCGCAGGCCATGACCGACTTCAGCCAGCGGTAGCTCTCTTTCTCCTTGATGGGCAGCTTGCGGCGCTCCCCGCGCGGCTGTCCGGGGCGGAAGACGCGCGCCCCCAGCTCGCCGCTGAGGATGCCGAGGGGCAGTCCCTCCGCGGACAGCGCGAGCGTGCTGTGCAGGCGCAGTCCGAAGGATTCCGCCCCGTCCTTGTTTGTCCCGGTCTGGCCGAGGCCCTCGCATCCCTTCAGGCTGGTGTAGTCAAGGTCGCTGCTGTCCTGCGGGCAGAGGATTCGCCGCCGGCCCAGGGCGCGCTTGACCGTCCGCTCGACATGCGGGGCCAGGATCGACTCCATGCAGACCGCCTCCTCGTCCGGATGCTCGATGAACCGGTAATACCCCTGAGCGTCGGCGCTGTTGCCGCTGACGCATTTCAGAAACGGCGACGACGGGTCGCAGGCCTTCGCCGCCGCGATCGAGGCCAGACGCCTCGCCAGACGCCTGTCGCCAAGCCGCGCCCCCCCAAACTCCCGCTCCGCCCACCCGCCGCCGTCGAGGCCGTCGCCGGGACCCAGGGGCGCCGCCCCGGCGTCCGGCGGAAGACCCAGCAGACGGCGGAAATCCGGCTCCAGGCAATGGATGTGGATGTCCTTCGCCGCCAACGCCGGCCCACGCCTCGACTCCGCCGTGGAATTGCGCCCGAGCCCCTTGGTCTGGCCCACCCGCAGCCAGTTCGCCGCCCGGTGGCAAGCCCCGGAATGGCTGGAGTTGTCCACGAACGACTCCAGAAGCCAGGGCTTGAAGCCGTAGGCCGACTCCCAGTCCGAAACTATCCCCCGGCAGAACATCCCGAGCGCCATCGACGCCAGATTGCGGCACTCCACACCGGGCCGGATCAAAAACCGGCTCAGGCAGACGACTCGGCATAAGTGCTTGCGGCGCAAGGCCCAATCCCATCCGATCCACTTGTCGCGCGCCTCAAGGTGCAGCGCCGACGCGCT
>DYRS01000007.1:21752-32696 GCA_020718585.1 Chthoniobacter flavus | reverse complement strand
TTAAAAATAAACAGCTTGGGCGGTTAGCTCAGCGGTAGAGCGGCAGTTTTACACACTGTTGGTCGGGGGTTCGATCCCCTCATCGCCCACCATTTTCATAATACGCAACTGACATAACAGAAAAAGCAAAGCGGGAGCGCAATCGGAGAACGCGTCCGCTGAGCGCAAGATGCGGGTGGGCCGATGAATGAGGCGTTTCCTGATTTATTCGGCAGGCTACTGGCGCCTAGTTTTTCCGGAAGAATCGGGCATCTTGCCCATGACCTCAAGCTGCTTGCGCCAGACTGCGGCGAGCAGAACCATGCGTTTCCGGCGGGTGAGGCTTGCGTCATTTCTGATGCCGAGTTCGTCGGTCTCGAGTTCGGCGAGGCTTTTGGACGGGACCTTCCGGGTAGGATCTGCGCCGGGTTGGGCTGCGGGATTTATGGGGTCCGTCGGTTCCGGTTCGGCGGATTGTTGCGCGGTGGGGTGGGGGGGATTATTCTGTGCGCCGCTCAGCTTCTGGGCCGCATCGGGCGGAGGGGTGCTTTCGTTCGTTCTGTCGTTTCTTTTTGCCAGCAAGAGGTTCGCCTGGTGTGGTCGCACATGGTAGCCGACACCGAACGTGATCGCTCCGGCGTTGGCTTCGGTGCGGTAGGCGGCGCTGAAATCGCGCTGTTTATATCCAGAAAAAACCGGGATTGGCGGCGTGTAGGCTCCAAAGACGCGAACCGTCCAGCCTGCGTTATTGAAATGCCGGAACGGGATCCCCGAGTCGTCCTCGACGACAAGCGTGGAGGTTTTCAGAAGGAAGTCGCGGGTTTGGGAAAACGAATCGTTGTGGAGAAGATACGACGCGGCTTTGAGGTAGGCGGGGCCGCTGCCAAGTTCTCCCAGCCATGTGAGAAACCGCTGGCATTTTCCATCGGAAAGATCGGCCTGAAAATAGTAGAGCGTCTGGGAGGCTTGGCCCGGCCTGCTATAGGCGATCCTGGCTCCCGGAGATCCGAACGGGCTGACCAGTTCGACCGATTCGATGCTGTTTCCCGTCAGGGCCAGCTCGGTGAAGAGCACTGGAAGCACTCCTTTGAACGCGCCCCGGCGGAGCTCACCCCCCATGTCCTTGGTGATGAAGTAGCCGCAGGCGAACGATGTCCGTAGCGCGTGCCGCAGCGAAGCGAGCGAGCCGGAAAATTCGCCGGACTTGAGGGATTCGGGCGGGGGAACTTCCCCGACAGGTTCCAAGCCGCCGAGCACAATCACGCGTGCGTCCGGAAAAAATGCGAAGGCGTTCAAAAAATCCGGCCCGCCGAAGAGGTATCTTACGACGTCCCGTGTCGAGCTCTCGCTTTTCAGGTGTTCCTCCCCCCACTTTTGCATCGCGTCATAGCGCGATTTTTTGCATCGGGCCCACTGCTGATTGAGCTCCTGCACGTGGATCTGGTATGTGGGCGATTTCTGGAGCGCCGCGAGGGAGCTGCTTTCGGGCAGTGGGAGCCCGGCAAGGAAATCCGCCTGTTCGCGCGGTGTTGATGGCGCGGATTCCGCAGCGAATGCCACCCGGACGAGCAACATGAAGGTCGCGACTGCGGACGGGAAAAATCGTTTCATATTGTCTTGGTGCGGGCGTTTTTTAGCAGGGGTTTCAGGAACCGCGCGGTGTGGCCGGCCTGGGATTTTGCGATTTTTTCCGGCGGGCCTTCGGCGATGATTTTTCCACCGTCCGCGCCGGCTTCGGGTCCGATGTCAATGACGTGGTCGGCCTCGGCGATGACGTCGAGGTGGTGCTCGATGACGACGACCGTGCCGCCCTCGTCCACCAGCCGGTGGAGGACGCCGATGAGCTGGGCGACGTCGTGTGCGTGGAGCCCGATCGTCGGCTCCTCGAGGACGTAGAGGGTGGACTTCCCGCGGCGGGTCGTGCGGACTTCCTCGGCGCGCGAGGTCGGGCGACGGGCGAGCTGGGTGACGAGTTTGAGCCGCTGGGCCTCGCCGCCGCTGAGCGTCGGGCTCGGCTGGCCGAGCGTGAGGTAGCCGAGCCCGGTCTCGTTGAGCAGGTCGAGCGGACGCTTGATCTTCGGGTGCGCGGAAAAAAATTCCGCAGCCTGTTCGATCGTCATGTCCATGACATCGCCGATCGATTTCCCGTTGTATTCGACCTCGAGCGTCGCCGGGTTGAACCGTCGTCCGAGGCAGTCCTGGCACGGCATGTAGCTGGGCGGCAGGAAATTCATTTCGAGCTTGATGACCCCCTGTCCAAGGCACGCTTCGCAGCGTCCGCCCTCGTTGTTGAACGAGAACCGGCTGTTCGTGTAGCCGCGCATGCGGGCGGCCGGGAGGGTCGCAAAAAGCGCGCGGATGCTGTCGAGGACTTTGACATACGTCGCGGGCGTCGAGCGCGAGGTCTTGCCGATCGGCGACTGGTCGACTTCGAGGACCGCACCGAGAGGCGCGATGCCGTCAACCCCGGCGCAGTGGTCGAATCCGAAGCGGAATTTTGTGCGAGAGAGCGCCTCGCGGACGGCGGGCACGACGACCCCTCGCAGGAGGGAGCTTTTTCCCGATCCCGAGACTCCGGTGATCGCGGTGAGGCGGTTGACCGGGATGCTCACGTCGAGGTGGTGGACGTTGTGGAGGTTTGCTTTTCGGACCGTGACCCATTCGTCGGCGGGCGGCCGGCGGGAGCCGCGCGACGGGTGCTTCATCGGCGAGCGGAGCGACTTGCCGGTGAGCGATTGCGGGGACTTCATGATCTCGGCGAGCGTGCCCGAGGCGACGATCTCACCGCCCCGACTGCCGGCACCCGGACCGAGGTCGAGGATCCGGTCGGCCCGCCGCATCGTCTCCTCGTCGTGCTCGACCACGACGAGCGAGTTGCCATTTTTTGTGAGCTCCCCGAGCGCGTCAAGGAGCCGGGCATTGTCGCGCGGATGCAGGCCGATCGTCGGCTCGTCGAGGACGTAAAGGACGCCGCGAAGGTTCGAGCCGAGCTGCGCGGCGAGGCGGATCCGCTGGGCCTCGCCGCCGCTGAGCGTCTTCGCGCCGCGGTTGAGCGCGAGGTAGTCGAGGCCGACGGTGGCGAGAAATCTCAGGCGCCGGGAAATTTCCGCGACGACTTCTTTGGCGATCCCGGCGCGCGGTCCTGTGAACCGGAGCGACGCGGCGAGCGCGAGTGCCTCTGCGGCCGGGGCTGCGGTGAAGTCGGCGATCGAATGCCCGTCGATGAGAACGTTTGTCGCGGTCTCGTTCAGTCGTGATCCCTTGCAGATCGGGCACGGGCGGGGTTCGGAATCTTCGAGCCCCTCATGGCGCCGCTCCTCGTCGAGCTCGGCTTCGAGATGGGAGTCGAATTCCTTCGAGTTCGCGCCGAGCTCGCTCCAGACCTCGCCGAACCCCCGGCAATGCTGGCACCAGCCGTGCGGCGAGTTGAACGAGAACAGCCGGGGATCGAGAGGCTCGAACGCGCGGGCGCACGACGGGCAGTTCATCTCTGTGCTGAGGATCGAGGACTTCCCCTTGGCACCCACGATCCGCGCGGTCCCGCGCCCGAGCGCGAGCGCGCGGCGGACGATCTCGTCTGCGGTCCGGGCGTCCGGCCTGTCGAGCGTGCCGACAACCGCGTCAATCGTGTGTTCCTTGAACCGCTCGAGCTTCTCGAACCCCTCGACCGGCACGAGCTTGCCGTCCACCAGCAGGGTCTCGATCCCCTGGCGTCCGGCCGCCCGGGCGATGTCGGTGTGAAATCCCTTTCGCCCGCGCACGAGGTTGGCAAAAATTGTGACTGACCCGCGCGCGGCGAGTTTGCGAACTTCCTCGGCGATCGCGGTCGGAGTCCGGGTTTCGACCGGCACATGGCAATCCGGGCAATACTGGGTGCCGAGTTTCGCGAAGAGGAGGCGGAGGAAATGCTGGATTTCTGTGACCGTGGCGACGGTGGATTTTCCGCCGCCGCGCGTGACCCGCTGCTCGATCGCGACGCTCGGCGGAAGGCCCTCGATCGAGTCGACGTCCGGCTTTTCCATCTGCTCGACGAACTGCCGGGCATACGGGGACATGCTGTCGAGGAACCTTCGCTGGCCCTCGGCGAAGAGGATGTCGAACGCGAGGGTCGATTTTCCCGATCCGCTGAGCCCGGTGACGACGACCATCCCGTCGCGCGGGATGTCCACCGAAAGGTTCTTGAGGTTGTGCTCGCGGGCTCCGCGCACCGCGATCATCCCGGTATCCTTCCTCACCGGCGGGCTGTTGTCCGGCTCGTCGGCGATCCGGATCGTCCGGCCTTCAAGGATCGGGGCAAGGAAGCGACCGGTATGCGACTTCGGGCATGCAGCAATTTTTTCCGGCGGCCCGGCGGCCACGACCAGTCCCCCGGCGTCGCCGCCCTCGGGGCCGAGATCGACGATCCAGTCCGCGCATTTGACGACCTCGAGGTTGTGCTCGATGACGACCACGCTGTTCCCCTCGGCGACCAGGCGGTGGAAGACTTGCAGGAGGAGCGCGACGTCGTCGAAATGGAGTCCGGTAGTCGGCTCGTCGAAGATCAGGAGTGCCCCGTCCTCGCGCTTCTGCGCGAGATGGTGGACGAGCTTGAGCCGCTGGGATTCGCCGCCGCTCAGCGCGTTCACCGGCTGTCCGAGCCGCAGGTAGTCGAGCCCGACCTCGGAGAGAAGCCGGAGCGGACGCGTGAGCGTGCCGCGAGCGTCGAGCGGGGAAAAAAATTCCACCGCCTCGCGGGCGGTCATTTCGAGCACGTCGTGGATGGATTTCCCGTTGACCCGGATCGCGAGCACCGGGGCGCGGAACCGCTTGCCCTCGCATTCCGGGCAGCGCAGGTAGAGGTCGCTGAGGAATTGCATTTCGACCTTTTCGAACCCGAGGCCGCCGCAGCGCTCGCAGCGTCCCTGCCCGGAGTTGAACGAAAACGTGCTGGGCGAGAACCCGGCGGCCAGCGACTCCTTGGTCGTTCCGAAAAGCTCGCGGATCCCGTCGTAGGCGCCGAGATAAACCGCCGGCGTCGAGCGCGGGCTGCGCGCCAGCGGCGACTGGTCCACCATCACGACCTCGTCGATATCCTCATCTCCCCGGATCGATTTGACGAACCCCGAGGCCTCGTGTTCGCCCGCCTCGTCGCCGGCCAGATGGCGGTGGAGGACGTCGCGCACGAGAGAGGTTTTTCCGGAGCCAGAAACTCCGGTCACCGCGCAGAGGACGCCGGTCGGGATCTTCACGTCGAGCCCGCGCAGGTTGTGGTGACGGACCCCGCGCAGCTCGATGAACCCTTTCGGCTTCCGGCGCTTTTTCGGGACCGCGATGGATTTTCTTCCATCGAGGTAATCGGCGGTCAGGGAATCGGTCGCGGGAAAGTGCTCCGCCGGACCGCAGTAGAGGAGGCGGCCGCCGTCGGCACCGCGTCCGGGGCCGATGTCCACGATGTGGTCGGCCGTCCGGATCACCGCCTCCTCGTGCTCGACGACGAGCAGCGTGTTCCCCTTGTCGCGGAGGCCGCGCAGCACGCGCAGCAGGCGGCCGATGTCGCGCGGGTGCAGGCCGACGCTCGGCTCGTCGAGAACGAACAGCGTGTTCACCAGCGACGCGCCGAGGCAGGTCGTGAGGTTTACCCGCTGGAGCTCGCCGCCGGAGAGCGAGCGGGTCGCACGTCCGAGTGTCAGGTAGCCGAGCCCGACTTCCAGAAGGTAGCGGATCCTCGAGGCGATCTGCTCATGAACCAGCGCCGCGCTGGTGTCGTCCTTCGGGATTTTGACGGACTCAAAAATCTCGCGAAGCCGGGTGAGCGGGCAATGCGCAAGGTCGGCGATCGTGAGCCCGTCCACCTTGAAGTTCAGCGTCTCCGGCTGGAAGCGTCCGCCCTTGCATGTCGGGCACGGCTGGTAGCTTCTGTAGCGGCTGAGGAGGACCCTCACATGCATTTTGTAGGATTTCGATTCCAGCCAGTCGAAATACCCTTTGACCCCATACCATCGACCGCTGTCCCAGGCATCCTGCGTGTCGCCCTCGCCATTGAGCACCCAGTCCTGATCCTTTTGTGGAAGCTCTTCAAACGGGACGCGCACGTCCACGTCGTTGCGCAGCGCATGGCGCATGAGGTCGTCCTGGCATTCGCGCGACTGGCCGCTCTGGAACGGCCTGACCACGCCCTGGGAGATCGAGAGCGAGGGGTCGGGCATGACCCGCTGGTAATCAATCCCGATGATCCTCCCGAACCCCTTGCAGGCCGGGCACGCGCCGAGCGGGTTGTTGAAGCTGAAGAGCCCGGGCGAGGGCGCGCGGATCCCCTCGTCGCAGTGCGCGCAGTGCCAGCCGGAAGAAAACGGATGCTCCTCGCGCGAGTCGGGATCAATCAGCGCGAGCTTGTCCCCGCCGAGGCGCAGCGCATTCTCGACCGCTTCCGCAAGCCTCGCTTTCTGAGCGGGCACGATCTCGACGCGGTCCTGGACGACCGGCACGCGGGCGGGCAGGCGGCTGGTCGGCGCGGGCTCGTCGGTGCGCAGGATCTTCCCGCCGAGCCAGACCCGCAGATACCCCTGCTGCTGGAGAAAGGCAAAAAAGTCCACCGCCTTCGTGCCGGTCGGCACCGGCACTCCAAATGTCACGAGCAGCGTCCTGGTGCGGAGCTGCGACTCGACCGCCCGGACGATTGATGCGGGAGTTTCCGGGCGCACCTCGCGCGCGCAGCCGGGGCAGAACCCCTTGGCCACGCGCGGGAAGAACAGCTTCAGGTAATCGTTGATCTCGGTGATCGTGCCGACCGTCGAGCGGGTCGTGCGCACATGGTTCGCCTGCTCGATCGCGATCGCCGGCGGGATCCCCTCGATCAAATCCGCCAGCGGCTTGTCCATCCGGTCAAGAAACTGCCGGGTATACGGGCTGAACGTCTCGACATACCGGCGCTGGCCCTCGGCATAGACGGTGTCAAACGCCAGGCTCGACTTCCCGCTGCCGCTCGGCCCGGTCACCACGATCAGCCTGCCGAGCGGCAGGTCGAGATCCATGCCGCGCAGGTTGTTCTGCCGCGCGCCGCGAATCCGTATCAATTCCATCCGCGGAGAATCGTCCGGTTTCAGGATTTCTTTTTCTTTTTGGACGTCGTGCTCAGATCGTTCGTGCGGAGCAGAACCCGCTGGCGCATGACTTTTCCGGACTTGAACTTCACGGTCGCGCGCTCCGGGATGGTAACATCAACATCCGGCCTGTGCGGGTTCCGGCCGACGCGCGATTTTGTGAGGCGCACCTCGAAGACACCGAAGTTTCGGAGCTCGACATTCCGGCCCGAAGCCAGCGCATCGGTGATCGCGTCGAGTGTCATCTGGATGATAGCGAAAACTTCCTGCTGGGTGATTCCTGTTTCCTTGCTGATTTTCAGCACAAGATCGCGTTTGGTAAGGTTGGCCATAATTGGAAAGTGTTGTGGGAAGTCTTAATAGGCGCGATTCCGGCCAATCGCAACCCTGTTTATGCGGGAAATGATTGCCCTGCGGATGCTTCGGCGGCTACGGTTGCGGCGTGAAACTTGGAATTGCCGCGCTTCTGGCTGCGCTTGTCGCGTGCTTGCTGGCCGCCTGTGGAAAGCCGTCCGCACCCGTCGCCCCGGAGGCTCCGCCGCCGACCCCGCGCGAGAAGGGCGTGCCGGTCGGAGTTCTTCTTCCGATCAGCGGCCTGCAGTCGGCGTTCGGACGCTCCGCGCTCGCGGGGATGCGGCTCGCGGTCGCGGGATGGAACGATGCCGGCGGGATCGCCGGAAAGCCGGTGGACCTCATTGTTCGCGACACTGAATCGAATTCTGAAACTGCGGCGCGTGCGGTGCGCGAGCTGGTTGTGGACGAGAAAGTGATTGCCGTGCTCGGGGAGATCGCGTCGGAGAGCTCGATGAAGGCGGCGCCGGTGGCGGCCGAGCTCGGCGTCCCGATGATCTCGCCGGGCTCGACCCATGCCGACCTTACCCGCGCGGGCCCGGGGATCTTTCGCGTGTGCTACGCCGATCCGTTCCAGGTGCGGGTCATGTCAAAATTTGCGAGTTCGATCGGCGTGACCGTCGCCGCGATCCTCTACGACCCGGACGACGATTACAGCTCGGGTCTTGCCGGCGCGTTCGAGAAGGATTTTATCGAGCGCGGCGGGAAGATCTCCGCGAAGGCGACCTACCGGCGCGGCTCGGGCGATTTCACTGCAGCCCTCCAGGCGATCAAGGCGGCGCAGCCGGAGGTCATTTTTCTCCCGGCGTATTTTGCCGAGGCCGCCGAGATCATCCGGCAGGCCCGCCCGCTCGGCATTGACCAGCCGTTCATCGGGACCGATGCTTGGGAATCGCAGGAATTCCTCGCGGCCGGCGGAGAGGCGGTGAACAACAGCTACTTTGCCAGCCACTTCGCCGCCGACGAACCGTCGGAAAAAACCTCCGCGTTTGTGAATGCCTACCGGACGGCCAACGGCGGCGACCCTCTCGCGCTCGCCGCGCTCGGCTACGATGCCGTCAATTTCCTTGCCGACGGGATCCTCCGTGCCGGGACGACCGAGCCCGGCGCGCTACAGTCCGCCCTCGCCTCGACCGCCGGGTTCGACGGGGTCACCGGCACGATCACGCTCGACGCCGACCGCAACCCGTCGAAGCCGGCGATCGTCCTCCGCGTGAGCGACGGAAAATTCCACTACCTCGAGACCATCGCTCCCTGAGCCTGCCGGATGTTTCCTCGACAGGGGAAACCCCGGACGCGTAGCTTGCCGGGATGACAAGCATGACCGGACATGGACGCGGGGAGGCGCGCGGGAACGGTTGGTGCGCGGTGGTCGAGTGCTTTTCGGTGAACCGAAAATCCGCCGAGATCGCCCTCCACGCCGAGCGCGCGCTGGCTTGGATCGAGCCGGCCGTGCGCGAGCGCGCCATGGTGGCGATCACCCGCGGGCGGGTGCAGGTGAACCTCGCGCTCTCGCATGCCGGCGACCACGCGGCGGGGATCCTCGACGCGTCGCGCGCTCGCGCATTTGTTCGCGAGGCGCGGGCGCTCGCCAAAGACCTCGGCATCCCCGGCGAGATCGCGATCACCGACGTCCTCGCCGCGCCGGGCGTCATCCGCGCGGCCGAGCCGTCGGGCGAGGGGATCAAATCGCTTGTGCTCGCCGCGCTCGACCTTGCTCTGGCCGGCCTCGTCGCCACGCGCACCCGCGAGGGGGTCTCGCTTCGGAGGGTTCTTGACAAGGCCGTGAGCCGGCTCGCAGGGATCGTAAAAAAAATTTCTCCGCTTGCGAGGCGTGCGGCTCCGCTCCAGCGCGAGGCGTTGCTCCGGCGCGTTGCGCGCGCGGGCGTCGGCATCGCGGCCGACGACCCGCGGCTTCTCACCGAGGTCGTGCTGCTCGCTGAGCGCGGCGACATCACCGAGGAGCTGCACCGCGCGGAGAGCCACATCGGGCAGTTTCGCGAAAAGCTTGCAGCCGGCGGCGCGGTCGGGCGCACGCTCGAATTTCTCGCCCAGGAGCTCGGCCGAGAGTTCAACACGATCGGTGCGAAATCCTCCAACGCCGCGCTCGCGCTGCTCGTCATCGAAGCCAAGGCGGAGCTCGACAGGATTCGCGAACAACTTGCCAACATTGAATAAATTCACACGCCAGGGAATCCTCTTCGTCCTCTCCGCGCCCTCCGGTGCCGGCAAGACCACGCTTACGTCCGCGCTCCGGCGGACCCCCGACTTCGTCTATTCCGTCTCCGCCACAACCCGCCCGCCCCGCACCGGCGAATCCCACGGGAAAGATTATTTTTTTCTCGGGCGCGAGGAATTCCTCTCCCGCGCCGCCGGCGGAGGGTTCCTCGAATTTGCCGAGGTCCATGGGAACCTCTACGGCACCCCGAAGGCCGCGGTCATGGAGAACATCGCTGGCGGGGTGGACGTGCTCGTGGATGTGGATACCGCAGGCGCGGCCGCGATTCGAAGCTCCGGCGATCCGGCCGTCGCCTCCGCGCTCGCCGACGTCTTCATCATGCCGCCGGGCCTCGAGGAACTCGGCCGCCGGCTCCGCGGGCGCGGCACGGAAAGCGAGGAGCAAATCGCCACGCGACTCCGCAACGCCGCCGCCGAAATGCGCCACTGGCGCGATTACCGCTACACGATCATCAGCGGATCGACGGAAGAGGATATCGAAAAATTCCGCTCCGTCATGCGCGCCGAGCGCCTGCTCAGCCGCCGCCTTGAGATTCGCGAATCATGAGTGCGATCGTCCTTGGAGTCACCGGCTCGATCGCCGCCTACAAAGCCGCCGACCTCACCAGCCGGCTCGCCCAGGCCGGCTGCGATGTCTTTGTCGTCATGACCGCCCACGCGGCAGAATTCGTCACCCCGCTCACGTTCCAGACCCTGTCGCGCAACCCCGTGACCACCGGGATCTTCGATGAAAAAGAATCATGGCATCCCGGCCACATCGCGCTTGCCGACCGCGCGGACCTCGTCCTTGTCGCGCCCGCCACCGCGAACATCATCGCGAAGCTTGCCCACGGGATCGCCGACGACGCGCTCACATCGATCGCCCTTGCCTCGCGCGCCCCGCTCCTCATCGCTCCCGCCATGAACGGAAAAATGTGGGAGCACCCCGCGACCCGCGAAAATGTCGCGACGCTCAAATCCCGCGGCGCCGAATTTATCGGCCCCGAAGAGGGCGTTCTCGCCTGTGGATACAATGGTTCCGGCCGACTCGCGGATGTCTCCGACATCGCCGCGCGCGCGCTCGCCGTCGCGAAAAAAATTGCGCCCTAAAAAAATCGCAAAATATTTTTTTGAAAATCCCGAATAATTGTTGACGTCCCGTGCGCGCGGACTTATTCACGAATCCTAGTGAGTTATTCACAATTTGTTAACAGAAAATTTTCCGCATCTGCGGACTGAAAGGAGGGATATCGAATGCCAGCAGCAAAGAAAAAAGCAGCAGTCAAAGCACCCGCGAAGAAGGTTGTCGCGAAGAAAG
>DYRS01000007.1:0-21652 GCA_020718585.1 Chthoniobacter flavus | reverse complement strand
AAGGCAGCACCCGCGAAGAAGGCAGCACCCGCGAAGAAGGCGGTTGCAAAAAAAGCACCCGCTAAAAAAGCGGTCGCCAAGAAGAAATAATCAACCCGCCTACCCGCCCGGCGGGAACGGCAAAATCAAATTGGGGGAAGCCAACCGGCTTCCCCTAATTTTTTGCTTGAGGACAATTCCCGGAGAGGAGAATTTCCGAATTGTGTCTGCCTATGTTCTCGTCTCGTTTGTCGCGTATCTGATCGGGTCGTTTCCCAGCGGGTATATTGCGGGGCGGATTTGCGGGGTGGATCTGCGGGTGTCCGGGAGCGGGAACATCGGGGCGACGAACGCTCTGCGGGTGTTGGGCAGGAAGTGGGGCTACGCGGTTTTTGCGTGCGACGCGCTGAAGGGGGCGCTGGCGGTGATGGCGGGCTTCGCGATCGCGGGGATCCCGCAGTGGGCGGGGCTCGTCGCTCCGGTGCATGTGGCGGTGGCGGGGGCGTTCTTCGTGGTCGTCGGCCACAGCTTCCCGGTCTGGCTCGGGTTCAAGGGCGGCAAGGGGATCGCGACGTCCGCCGGGATCATGCTCGCGCTTTTTCCGTTCGCGGTTTTTCTCTCCGGCCTCGTGGTCTGGCTTGCGCTGTTTTTTTTCACCCGCTTCGTTTCGGTTGCCTCTCTCGGGTCGGCGGTCGCGCTGCCGACGTCGGCGCTGGTGCTGATGCTGTTCGGGAAGCCGGACGCGGCGGTCATCGGGAGGTGTGATCCCGTGCTGGTCGTGATCTCCGCGCTGATGGGAGGGCTTGCGATCTGGCGGCACAAGGACAATATCAAGCGCCTCTTCGCTGGAACCGAAAAGCGGTTCGAAAAAAAATCCCATTGAAACAACAAATGTTCAAAAAAATCAGCGTCATCGGAGCCGGCGGCTGGGGCACGGCACTGGCAGTGCTTCTTTCCGAGCATCGAGGGCAGGTCCTCCTGTGGGGTCACAATCCGGAGGTCGTCGGGGAGCTTGTATCGAAGCGCACAAACTCTGCGTATCTGCCTGGCGTGCGGCTGCCGCCGAACGTCTATGCCACCGGGGATCTTGCCGAGACGCTCGACGCCGGGCTCATGGTTTTTGTCGTCCCGTCGAAAGCCTCGCGCGAGGTCGCCGGGCGCATCGCGTCGTATGGGCCGAAGGACGGGCTGGTCGTCGTCTCCTGCACGAAGGGGATCGAGCACGACAGCGGGAAGCTCATGGGCGACGTGATCGGCGAGGCCATGCCACGCTGCCGGGTCGCCGTCCTCTCCGGTCCGAACCACGCCGAGGAGGTCGCGCAGAAGGTTCCCGCCGCCAGCGTCATCGGCTCGCGCCACGCCGACCTTCTGCCGCCGCTGCTCCAAATGTTTTCGCTGCCCAGCTTCCGCGCCTATACGAACGACGACGTCACCGGGATCCAGCTCGGCGGCGCGCTCAAAAATATTTTTGCGATTGCGGCCGGGGTTTCCGACGGCTTCAACATGGGCGACAATGCGAAGGCCGGGCTTGTCACCCGCGCGCTTGCCGAGATGACCCGGCTCGGAGTTGCGATGGGCGGCCGCCGCGACACGTTTTTCGGGCTGAGCGGGGTGGGCGACCTGATGGTCACCTGCTTCAGCCGACACAGCAGGAACCGCAAGGTTGGCGAGCGGCTCGGGCGCGGCGAGTCGCGCGAGGACATCCAGGCCTCGATGCAGATGGTCGCCGAGGGGATCCCGACCGCGCTGAGTGCTTGGCAGTGCGCGCAGCGGCTCGGCATCGAGGCACCGATCACCGCCCAGATCCACGCCGTCCTCTACGAGGGGAAGCCGCCGCACGAGGCGATGTGGGAGCTCCTCGGACGACCGCCGAAAGCTGAGCAGGACGCCCACGCGTGATGAGGATCGGGCTTGTCCGGCGCGGGCATTCCTCGACCGGCGGTGCCGAGGCGTATCTCATCCGGCTCGCCTCCGAGCTTGCGAGGCTTGGCCACGAGCCGGTGCTCGTGACATCGCGAGAGTGGCCGGAGTCGCGATGGAGCCATCCGGGCATCGTCCGGCTCGACGCCCGTAGTCCGCAGGAATTTGCGTCCGCGTTCCGTGCGGCGGACACCGGATGCGACGTCCACCTCAGCCTCGAGCGAGTTCCCGGCTGCGAAGTTTTTCGTGCGGGCGACGGCGTGCATGCGGCGTGGCTAAGGCGGCGTGCGGAGTTCGAGCCGCTCTGGAGGCGGGCCACCCGCTGGCTCAACCCGAAGCACAAGCAGCTCCTTGAGCTCGAACGGCAGGTGTTCGATCCGGCCGGCACGCGCGCGATCATCGCGAACTCTCGCCTCGTGCGCGACGAGATCCTCGCGTGCTCGGGATTTCCCGCCGAAAGAATCCACGTCGTTTACAACGGCCTGTCCGCGCCGGCGCGCGCGGCCGACCGCGCGGCCTCGCGCAAATTGATCGAGCTTGCCGACGGCGATTTCTGCGCGCTCTTCGTCGGCTCGGGATGGGATCGCAAGGGGCTGCGCACGGCGATCCGCGCGGTCGAAATGATGGAGGATGCCGCGCTCGTGGTTGCCGGACGCGGTCCGGCCGACGCGTTCCGCTCGCGGCGCGCGCGGTTCGTGGGGCCGACGGGAGATCTCGCGGCACTCTTCGCCGCCGCCGATGTCTTCGTGCTTCCGACCCGCTACGACCCGTTCTCGAACGCCTGCCTCGAAGCACTGGCCGCAGGCCTCCCGGTCGTCACCACCCCCGCGAACGGATTTTGCGAAATCATCCGGCCGGGAACCGATGGCGCGGTCGTGCCGGCCGACGACCCGCTCGCTCTCGCCGACGAGCTCGAAAATTGGCGTCCGTCCGGGGCCCGCGCATCTGGCCGCGAGGCCCGCCGCGCGCGCGCCGCCGAGTTTTCCATCGGCCGCAACGCGAGCGAGACCCTCGCTGTGCTGGAGGCCGGAATTTCCAAATAGCGCGCCGATTTTTCTTGGTCGCGGCGGGCGGATTCATTAGTTGATTCGGTCCTATGAAATCACCTATCAAAGTTGCAGTGACCGGTGCCGCCGGTCAGATCGGATACGCCCTTTTGCCCCGCATCGCCTCCGGCGCGATGTTCGGACCCGACCAGCCGGTCATCCTCCAGCTCATCGAGGTTCCGTTTGAAAAAGCGATGAAGGCGCTCGAGGGAGTCGCCATGGAGCTTGACGACTGTGCGTTCCCGCTGCTGAGCGGGATGGTGCTTACCGACGATCCGAAGGTTGGTTTTGCGGACGCCAACTGGAGCCTCCTCGTCGGCGCCCGGCCACGCGGACCTGGCATGGAGCGCGCGGATCTGCTCAAGGAAAACGGGAAAATCTTCACCGCGCAGGGTGCGATCATTGACGAGGTTGCAGCGGAAGACGCGCGGGTCGCGGTCGTCGGCAATCCGGCGAACACGAACTGCATGATTGCCGCCAGCAAGGCCCGCAGGCTCACGCCCGACCGGTTCACTGCGATGGTTCGCCTCGACCAGAACCGCGCGCAGAGCCAGCTCGCCAAGAAGGCGGGGGTCGCCACAACCGACGTTACCGATATCTTCATCTACGGCAACCACAGCCCCTCGATGTTCCCGGCCTTCGCGCACGCGAAGATCTCCGGCAAGCCGGCGCGCGAGGTCATCAACGACGACGCGTGGCTCATGGGGCCGTTCTGCGAGATCGTCGGAAAACGCGGTGCCGCGATCATCGCCGCGCGCGGTGCCTCCTCCGCCGCCTCCGCCGCCAGCTCGCTGGTTGATCACGTCCGCAGCCTCTTCACACCGGGCTCGATCCACTCGGTCGCCGTGAAATCCAACGGCCACTACGGGTTCGATCCCGAAGTCTGGGCCGGACTCCCGGTGAAAACCACCTCGCCCGGTGCCTTCGAGGTTATCACCGGCTTCGAGATGTGCGAGTTCGCAAAATCCAAAATCGCGGCCACCAACAAAGAGCTCGTCGAAGAGCGCACGATGGTCGCCGATATGCTCGGCTGATCCCTGCGACTCCCCGCCGGGCGCAGCGCGCGCCCGGCGGTCGCGGGCGGGATCAGTTTCCCACAGGGCCTCGGCCACTCCTAACCCATAACAAAAATCCCTGACCGGCGTTTTTTGCCGTGGTTCTGTCTCTGACCGGATATTCCCAAACTGCGCCGAAACCGGACCCGAAGGAGCCGCTTTACGATTTAGCGATCTTCAAGACAACGGGGACGTCCAAAGCCAGTCGCCTGCTCGTGCCCTCGACGGTGCCGGACGTTCTCCATCATCCGTTCAAGGTGCGCGGAGGTCTCGCCGGCATTGATCTCGGCTGCGTGGATCGCCGCGCGCTTGCGCTTCCGCTCGTGCTGTGGAGCATCGCGTTTCTCGCCGGGCTCGTCGTCCTCGTCGCCGGGGTGGTGAGCGGGTGGATTGATGACGAGGCGCGGGCCGAGCGGGTGTTTCGTGCCCGTCAGCGCGCGCTCAGCGGCGTTGCAATCGGCCTCAACCCGGCCGTCAAACCCGGCGAGCCGCTCCTGCGTGAGGGCAGCAAGGACACCGAGGGATTCGAGGTCCGGCTCTCGGATGAATCGGGAAAAATCAACCCGAACTTCTGGATCGCCCAGAACAACCGCGACATTTTTATCCGCCTTTTTGAGTCATGGGAAGTGGACCTCCGTGACCGCGACGCGGCGATTGATGGGCTGACCGACTGGACGGATGGCGATGACTTCCGCTCGCTCGCCGGTGCCGAGCGCGGGGAATACGAGGCCGACGGACGCATCGGATTCCCCGCGAACCGGCCGCTGCTCGGGATCCGCGAGATGGAGGCGATCCTCGGAATGGACCGGATCCTCTCCGGCCGCGCGGATTGGAAGGAAAATTTCACGATCTGGCACGACGGGAAAATCAACCTCCAGCACGCCGGCGAACGGTTGTTGAGCGGGCTGGCCGAGCTGAATCCCGAGCAATGCCGCGCACTTTTCGAGTTGCGTGCGGGGCCGGATGGAGTCGAGGGTAGCGAAGATGACGTCAAACTCGAATCCATCGAAGTGGCCGCCGGGCTGGTCGGCGCGGGCGGACGCCAGCTCGCGTCGCTCCAGGCGTTTTTCGATGTCTCGGGCGGAGTGCGGCGGATCGAGAGCACCGGGTTTTGCGGCGGCACCGAACACACGATCGTCGTCGTCGCGCCGGAGAACGGCGGAGGCCAGGTCATGAGCTGGGAGGAGGAATGATCGCGCCCGAGACCGTCCTCTTTCCCGGCGGCGCGGGATGGGAACTCTGGAAGTTCTCCGCCAAATCCGCCCCAAAATGCGAGCACAACCCGCCCGCCAAATCCCTGCCCCCGGCAAAAAAGCTCCTCCTCGCGATCCCCTCGCGCACGCTCATGCCGGTCCCGCTCTGGGTCTCGTCCGAGGGCGATCCCTGCGAGCTGGCGGAACTTGAACTCTCCGGCCGGCACCTCGTCCGGCGCGACGCCGAGGTCCGAACGATCCCGGTGGATTCCGTCGGTGGGCGCTCGCTCGTCCTTGCCATCGCGATCGGGGACGACCCCGCGAACGAATTCCCCAAGGCCGGATTTTTTGATATTCCGGCGCGCATGCTCGATCCCGGTGCGGCTGACGTCGCAGTCTGGCGCGAGTCGGGCGCGATCTGCTTCGGGTTCTACCGCAGCGGCCGCTGCGTGACGTTTTCGGCAACCGGCGAGCCGTCGCCCGGCCCCGCATTTTGCGGGTTTCTCTCCCGCCTGGCCCTCCGCCTCCGCGCGGAGGACATCATCCCCGGGCTGCCATCAACCGTTCGCCTGATTGGGGATTTCTCGGAGGATGACCGCGCGTCGTTGGCCGGATCCCTGCGCGCCGAGGTCGAGCTGATCTCCCCGGCCCCGCCACCCGCAATCCCCTCGTCGCCGGTGCGGATCCTCCCGCCATCCGCACGCCGCGCGGGCGAAACGCGCGCGGTTTTCAAGCGCTTCGCCCTGCTCGGCAGCATCGGCGCAGCCGTGTATCTTCTCGCGTTGGCCGCACTGGCCGGCGACCTCGCGGTCCGCACGCTCCGCCTCCAAAATGCGCGCGCGGAGGCCGAAGCTGTCGCCCCCGCCGCAGAGGAGGCGAAAAAGCTGGTCACCGAATGGAAGGAGTTCCAGTCAGCAGTGAGCCCGCACAGCTTTGCGCTCGACCAGCTCGCGGCGGTCGCTACCGAACTCCCCGGCGAACAGGTTCGCCTCACCCAGTTCACGATCGAGGCCGGGCGGATCATCCTCGCCGGCGAGGCGCCCGAAATCTCCCAAGCCTACCAGTTCCTCGAACGCGTCAAAAAATCGCCCGTCCTCCAGGACTACGACTGGACGTCGCGCCAGCCGCAGCTCGCAGGAAAAAATAAAGTCCGCTTTGAAATGGAAGGAGCCCGCCCCGATGCGAAAACTCGCGAGGAATGAACAACGCCTGCTGATCGTTTTCGGCTCGGCGATCTTTTTGGCGCTGAATCTCTTTGCCGCCCGGGCATGGATGTCCTGGCGCGGGTCGGTGATCCGCGAGACAGAGGCCGCGCAAACCCTGCTCGCCGAGGGGAACGTCTGGATCGAGGGGGCGGCGGCGATCGGGCCGGCCCGCGAGTGGATTCTGGCAAACCCGCCGCCGCAGGCGACCGCCGACCAGGCGAGCACTGGGCTTCTCGAAACCCTTCGCAAATCCGCCGAGGAAGCGGGGATCAAGGTCATGGAGGAAAACCTCCTGCCCGCAGCGGATGTCGCGTCCGGCACGGCGGCCGCCCTCCAGGCAAAGCTTGCCGGTCCGTTTTCTGGGGTCGCAAAAGTTCTCTTCGCCCTCCAGACCCCCACAGCTTGGCGCGCAGTCCCGAAGCTCATCATCCGCAGCGACGCCGAACCCCCAAATGTGCTGGTGGACATGGAGGTCCGCCAGTATTATGCTCCCGCGCCGACCAACGGACCATGACGATACTCTCCCAAGCGATTTTTTGCGCCATCATCGCGACCCAGGCGGTGGCTCAAACCGATGCCCCTTGGGCTGTGCCCCGTGAGATATCCATGTTCCAGTCGCTTTTGGAACGCTCTCCATTCTCTGTGCCGACCGCTGAGGAAAGCTCGCCGCTCGCGGAACGGTTTTCTCTCACCGGAGCCGTCGCGCTCGACGGAGAGGTGCTCGTTTTTGTTTTGGATAAATCCACTCAGACCCGTCACATGCTCTCGAAGACTCCGAATCGCGAGAACATGGGGCTCGTCGAGTATCTCCCCGACGCCGATCCCCGCCGGATGCGCGCCACGATCCGCGTCAATGGCCAGGTCGCAACCATCACGTTCGCCGAACCCTCGGCCCAGCCGCAGCAACCGCTCGGCTCGGCAAACGCCGGTGCGACGGTGCCGACCGCTGTTGTGAACCCGCCGGTCGTCGCCGCCGCTCCCGGCTCCCCTGCTTTCCAACAACAGCAGCAGCCCGCTCAGCCGCCCAACCGCCGCGTCATCCGCCGCAGGGTCATATCCGGCCACCCTGCACCAGGACCATGAAAATCGTTTTTTCCGCGCTTCTCGCCCTCACCCTCGCCGCCCCGCCGCTCGTCGCCCAAGTACCGACCGCGACCCCACGCCCCCCCAAAAAATCCGTCATCCGCCCTGTCCAAGTCCAGTTCGCACAGAATGCCGCCCAGCCGGTGCAACCAACTCCGCCCGCCCTGCCAACCCCGCCGGTGCCTCCTCCTCAGACTGCTCCTCAAGCGCAGCCCGTCCAGCCCGTCCAGCCCGTCCAGCAGCCAGCGCAGCCCGCTCCGATTCCGACGTCCGACCGGGTGAACATCCAGTTCCCGCACACCTCGGTTTTTGAGGTGCTCTCGCTTTATGAGACCCTGACCGGGAAAAAAATGATCCGTGATTCGAATCTAGCGGGTCCCGAGCTCTCGATCATGGTCGCGCAACCGGTGAGCCGTCCGGAGGCGATCAAGCTGATCGAGAGTTCGCTTCTTCTCAACGGCTACAGCATTGTTCCGGTGGACGACCAGACGATCAAGATTCTCGGGCCGAGCCGCGCGCCGCGCACCGAGGGGCTGCCGCTCTTCATGGAGAGCGGGCTGCTTCCGGCCGATGGCGACCGGGTTGTCAGCTTCTACCATCCGCTGGCATTCATCTCGCCCGAGGAGGCGCTCGCCGTGCTCAACCAGGTCATCCAGCTCAACGCGTTCGGCTCGATCGCCCCGGTCCCAAACACCAACGCGCTCATCATCACCGAAAAGACGCCGGTCATCCGCAAGGCGCTCGGCGTGCTCAAGCTGATTGACGTCGAGCCCGCGCAGGTCGTCACCGAGTTTGTCCCGCTCCAGCGCGCGAACGCCGAGCGGATCGTCGAGGTGCTCGACGAGATGTTCGGGAAAGATGATCCCGCATCAAAAAACGGTACCCCGGCAAACGTCCAGGCCGCACCGCCGGGGCCGGATGGACAGCCGGCGGCAGTCGGCGGCGGGTCGGGTGCCCGCTATGAAAACCGGCTGATCACCGGCAAGGCAAAATTTCTCGCCGACAAGCGGACGAATCGAATTCTTGTCGTCACACGCAAGGAAAACTACCGCTACGTGCGCGACGTGATCCTGCAGCTCGACGCGGCCGGGAGCTTCGAGCAACCCTACGTGCGGGTGCTCAACTACATGCCGGTGACCGATGCGTTTCCCGTGCTCACCGACATGCTTGCCGACGCCGACAGCGAGGAAAAAGGCGGCACGGCAGGCGCCCAGCCGGCCCCGTCGAACCCGTTCAATAACAGCGGCGGATCGTCTGGCTCGTCGTCGGGCACGGGCAGCGGAAGCGGGAGCAGCAGCGGAAGCGGCGGCCTCAGCCGCCCCGACCGGCTTTCCGACGAGGCGGCCCAGGCCGCACCCCAGTCGGCCACCCTCGGCGAGATTCGCCTCATCGGCGACAACAGCTCGAACAGCATCATCGTGTTCGGACCGCCGGAGAGCAAACAGCGCGCAAAGCAGATCCTCGACCTCCTCGACCTGCGCCCGAAACAGGTCTATCTCGCAGTTGTCATCGGACAGCTCCGCATCACGAACGACATGGAATATGGTGTCAACTACCTGATCAAATACCAAGGAGCCACCGGCAACGGCCTCGCCGCCGCCGTGCTCAACCCGCTCCTCTTCCCGGGCGTGAAAGGGAATCTTCCGGTGCCTGCCGGGATCACCTCTCCGGCCGCCCTCACCAACGGACTCTCCTCGCTCGCCGGTCTCACCGTCTTCGGCACGATCGCCGATTCGGTTGACGTTTACGCCCGCTTCCTCGAGTCCACCAACCGCTTCCGCACGCTCTCCCGGCCGGTCATCTACACGACAAACAACCGGAAGGCGACGATCCTCTCGGGCCAAAAAGTCCCGGTCCCGACCTCCAGCCTCACCACCGCGACCGGCGGCGGATCCAGCGGCAACGGCAGCGCGATCACCTCGAACATCGAATACCAGGAAGTCGTCCTCAAGCTCGAGGTCATCCCGCTCATCAATTCCGACCGCGAGGTCAACCTCATCATCGCCCAGACGAACGACACGATCACCGGCACGGAAACGATCTCGGGCAACCAGGTTCCGGTGATCGCGACCCAGGAGATCACCACGAGCGTGCGCGTGCCGAACGGCTCGACGATCGTGCTCGGCGGGCTCATCACCGAGGACCGCGACCGCGTCGTGGCCGGCGTTCCCTACCTCTCGAAGGTCCCTGTCCTCGGCTCGCTCCTCGGCGGACGGACGAATAACAAGGTGAAAAAGAACGAGCTGGTTGTCATGATCCAACCGGTCGTGGTCGATGGAAACAACGAAATGATGAAGGCCAGTGCCTACGAGGGCGACCGAACGAAGCTCGGCCAAGACGTCCAGCAGATGGCCGCGCCGCTCGCTGAGCAGGCGCGCGAACCGGCTCCCTGGAATCCTGTATCCAAGCCGACCCCCAAACCGAAGCCGACGCCAAAGCCGAAAAAAAGCAAGCCGGTCGAATGGTGAATCTCATCGAGGACCTCACCGGGATCGCGAAAGAGACCGGGTGCAACGAGCCGGAAAAATGCCGCGACATCCTCCGCCGCGCGGCCTTCGCCCAGCGCTCGCTTGTCGGTGCCGTCCTCGACGCCCAGCTCGTCCGCGAGCCGGATTTCCTCCGCGAGCTCGCCGCCTCGCTCGACCTCCCGTGGTGCGAGGAGAGCGACATCCGGACGATTGAAAATGTCCGAGAAAAATTCCCCGCGCGCCTCGCGCTCGGCCAGACCGTGCTCCCGGAATCCGCGGTCGAGGGCGGCGATCTCCGCCTGCTCACGTTCGACCCGTTTGACCATTCGGGCTGGCAGGCGGTCGTCCAGCACTGGCCGGGTCCGGTGCGCCAGGTGCTCACCACCCGCCGCCGCCTGGTCGAGACGCTCAAGACGACCTACGGGGTCGGCGCCGACACGTTTGAGGAGCTCATCGAGGGACGCGAAAACGAGGAGGGCGGCGGGGTCCACGAGGAGGTCAACGTGGTGGATGAGGAGGACAGCGAGGCCTCGGTGATGAAGTTCGTCAACCAGATCCTTCGCGAGGCACTCACCCAGGGCGCGACTGACATCCACTTCGAACCGCTCGGCCAGGACCTCCGCATCCGATACCGCATCGACGGCGTCCTCCACGAAACCCCGGTCCCGCCGCGCATCAAGGTCCTCCAGGATTCCGTCATCTCCCGGCTCAAAATCATGGCCGGCCTCGATATCGCCGAGCGCCGACTCCCGCAGGACGGACGGATCGCACTCGAGCATTCCGGACAGCCGATTGATGTCCGCGTCGCCACGATCCCGTGCGTCTATGGAGAAAATGTGAGCCTCCGCCTGCTCGGACAGGAGAACTTCGATTTTGCGAGCCTCGGGCTCGACCCGGCCTCGGAAAAGCGGATCCGCAACCTGATCTCGATCCCGAACGGAATCGTCCTCGTCACCGGCCCGACCGGCTGCGGGAAAAGCACATCGCTCTACACGTTCCTCAGCAGCCTCAACGTCAAGGAACGCAGGATCGTCACGATCGAAGATCCGGTCGAACACAAGCTCGACGGGGTCATCCAGATCGCCGTCAAACCCGAGATCGACCTCACGTTCGCAAACGCCCTGCGCAGCATCCTCCGCGGCGATCCGAACGTCATCATGGTCGGCGAAATGCGCGACCACGAAACCGCCGAGATCGCGATCCGCGCCGCGCTCACCGGTCACCTCGTCTTCAGCACGCTCCACACAAACGACGCGGTCGGCGGGATCACCCGCCTGCTCGACATGAACGTCGAGCCGTTCCTCGTCGGCTCTTCGGTCCGCGCGTTCATCGCCCAGCGGCTCGTCCGCCGGCTCTGCAAACATTGCTCCCAACCCGCCCACCGGAAGCCCGAGGAGCTCGCGGAATTCGGCTTCCCAGTCGAATGGACCGACAAGGTCCGCCGCCCGGTCGGATGCGACAAATGCCGGAACAGCGGCTACGCCGGACGCACTGCGCTTTTTGAGATCGTCCTCATGACCTCCCGCCTCCAGGAACTCATCCAGCGCCGCGGCAGCGGCCCCGAGCTCCGCGAGCTCGCCATGCGCGAGGGCATGGTCCCGCTCCGCAAAGACGGATGGCTCAAAGTCGCCGCCGGGGTCACATCGGTCGAGGAAGTCCTCCGAGTCACGACCAGCGAACTCGAAGCCCTCGATGAGTAGCAGCTCAACGCCCCGTTCTTTCGAATAATCCGATTGGCATCGGATGCGTGGACTGCTAATGAAACGGCACTGCGCGAGGGGAGGGTATTGACTGAGGCCCTTCTTCCCGCCCCGCAATACGAATCCACCACCCCACAAAAATAGTCCAAGCCCACCCGGCACCAACATCCATGAGCAAGATCATCCGCACGAAATCCCTCCCGAAAATCGGCATCCGGCCGACGATTGACGGCCGCCTTGGCGGAGTCCGCGAATCGCTTGAGGCCCAGACGATGGACATGGCGAAATCCGCCGCGAAGCTGATTTCGTCGGAGCTCCGGCATTCCGGGGGCGAGCCGGTCGAGTGCGTGATTGCGGACACCTGCATCGGCGGGGTTGCGGAGGCGGCGGCCTGCGCGGAGAAATTTGCGCGCGAGGGGGCGGGCGTGTCGCTGACCGTGACTCCCTGCTGGTGCTACGGGTCGGAGACGATGGACATGACGCCTCACGTTCCGAAGGCGATCTGGGGGTTCAACGGAACCGAGCGGCCGGGTGCGGTGTATCTGGCGGCGGTGCTCGCCGGGCACACGCAGAAGGGGATTCCCGCCTTCAGCATCTACGGGCGGGACGTGCAGGATGGCGGGGACAAATCGATCCCGGCTGACGTGCGCGGCAAGATCCTGCAATTTGCGCGCGCCGGGCTTGCGGTCGCCACCTTGCGTGGCAAATCGTATCTCGGCATGGGCGGGGTTTCGATGGGCATTGCCGGCTCGATCGTCGACCAGCCGTTCTTTGAAGATTTTCTGGGAATGCGTGTCGAGACGGTTGATTCGACCGAATTCCTGCGCCGGATTGACAAGGGGATCTACGATCACGACGAATTCACCCGCGCGCTGGCATGGGTGAAAAAGCATTGCAAGGAGGGGAAGGATTACAATTCGCCGAAGATGAAGCGCCCGCGCGCGCAGCTCGACGGCGAGTGGGAGAAGTCGGTGAAGATGGCGCTGATCGCGCGCGATCTGATGGTCGGGAATCCGAAGCTCGCCGAGATGGGATTTGCCGAAGAGGCGCACGGGCACAACGCGCTCGCCTCCGGGTTCCAGGGCCAGCGGCAGTGGACCGACTACCAGCCGAACGGAGATTTTCTCGAGGCCGTGCTAAACACGTCGTTCGACTGGGACGGCATCCGCGCGCCGTATATTGTCGCGACCGAGAACGACTGCCTCAACGGCGCGTCCATGCTCCTCGGCAACCTCCTCACCAACACCGCTCAGATCTTTGCGGACGTGCGTACGTATTGGAGCCCCGATGCCGTGAAGCGGGTCGCCGGACACAAGCTCACCGGCGCGGCGAAGGACGGGATTTTGCATCTGATCAACTCCGGGCCTGCGGCACTTGACGGCACCGGGCAGCAGGCGAGGGGAGGCAAGCCGGCGATGAAGCCGTTCTGGGAAATCAGCGAGGCCGAGGCAAAAAAATGCCTCGCCGCCACGACATGGCATCCTTCGATAACCGAGTATTTCCCCGGTGGCGGGTGGTCGACGCGGTTTCTCACCAAGGGCGGGATGCCGGTGACAATGTGCAGGATCAATCTTGTCAAGGGCCTTGGGCCGGTGCTGCAGATCGCGGAGGGATTCACTGTGGATCTTCCCGCCAAGGTTCACGACATCCTCGACCAGCGGACGAACCCGACATGGCCGACAACGTGGTTTGCTCCGATCCTCACCGGCGAGGGCGCATTCCGCGACGTTTACAGCGTCATGAACAACTGGGGAGCGAACCACGGCGCGATCAGCTTCGGGCACATCGGCACCGACCTGATCACGCTCGCCTCGATGCTCAGGATCCCGGTCTATATGCACAACGTCCCCGCCGAACGGGTATTCCGTCCGAGCGCGTGGGCCGCATTCGGAACAGCCGATCCCGAGGGGGCCGACTACCGCGCTTGTGCAAATTTCGGTCCGCTTTACGCGTAGCCAGGAAATCCGAAAAATCGCATTGGCATGGTCGGCGATGGTGCGAAGGGCGCATTTGCGAAAAGTGCAGACGAGTCGGCTCACAGGACCGTGGGCGGCCCGCCCGCTTCTTCGGAAAGCGGACAGGATGTCCGCGCTCCCGGCAACTTGCGCTTTTCGGAGATGCGCCCTGGTACGAACGATCCCAACTCAGTGCGACGTCGTGAAAACCCGCCCGGTCCGACGGGGCAAGCGGGAGGCTCCACAGGCGGCACCTTTGCGTGGGAATTTTCAGGCGGCCGCTGGCTGACCGGAGCGTCGGTTCCGCTTGCCGACCGGGCGGTTCGCTACGGGATGAGCATTTTTGAGACGATCACGATCTTTGGCGGACGCGCGATCCTGAGCGGCGCGCATTTTGAGCGGTTGGCCTGCGCCGCGAAGGAGTTGGGTTGGAGCGATTGCCGACTGCCGGACGCCCTGCCGGAGGCTGCCGGGTGCGGGCTGGTGGCCGACGGGGTGGTGCGGATTTACCTGACCGCCGGCCCGGGCGGTCCGAGCGATCCTCCTGACGGGTCGGTGTTCGCGCTGTTTGAGCACTGTGAGGTGGGGACGGGTTTTTCCCCGCTGCGTGCGGTTTCGATATCCGCCCCGGTGCTTCCTCCGCCCGGCGGATGGAAGACCGGCAACTACTGGCAGAACATCCGGGCACTCGGGCTCGCGCGCTCGACCGGTGCCGACGAAGCGCTCGTCTTCAACCCCGCCGGAGCGCTCGTCGGCGCGAGCATGGCCAATGTTTTTATTGAGGCGGATGGTGCATGGATGACCCCTGCGCGGGAATCCGGCGCGCGCGACGGAGTGGTCCGGTCCTGGGTGATGGAGCGGCTTGCGGTCGAGGAGGTGCTGGCGGACCCGGATGTCCTCTCGCGCGCGACCGCCTGCTTCGTGACGAACAGCCGGGTCGGAATTCGTCCGGTCGGCGAACTTGACGGACGTCCGATCGCGACCGATGTGCGGCGGCTCCAGCAGGCCTACCGCGAGGAAGTGCTCGCGTAGCGCGGGCTACCAGAACGAGACGGTCCGCCTCGGATAATCAATTTCCACCCGGCCGGCCTGGAGTGCCGGGCTGCCGAGTATCCCGTTCCCCGCAAGGTAGGGGACGGAAAAAATCGCGAGCGGCATGTCCCGGAATGCGATCCCTCCGATGAGCATTTCGTCCACGAGGCCGAGCGGATACGCTCGGTCGCCGGTCTCGCCGCCGTCGCTGATTTTTGTATTGGCATCCGCCCGGCGGAAGTGCGCGCCCAGCGGATCAGACTCAGGCAGCACGTTCATCTGCGAGCCCGTATCGAGGAGCATCGGATGCGCGCACCCGCCGATCACCGCCTCGAGAACCGGTGCGTGCAAAAAATACGAAAACCCGACGCGCGCGCGCGGCGGTGGATTCCGTGCGCCCGCCGCCCTCCCTCTGGCGGAGACTTCGACCGTGCGGGATTTCCAGTCGAATGCGACCGCGCAGTTTCTGAGCTGTTCGAACCCGAGCGCGCCGAGCAGCGGCGAGATCCCGGGCGACTCCATTTGCGAAAGTTCGTGGAGCTGGCCCCTGATGTCGTTCGCTACGAGGTTCCCCCATTTGAGCTCATGAACAAACGCCCGCCGTGGGGCACTTTTGAGCCCGTGGACAGTGGATGCGATTCCCGGCATCCCGGCGCGCGTGTCAGCAGAAAAATACTTTGGGTTTAGCAGGAGGTCCGAGCTGCCGGTGTCGAGCAGGAGGTATCCGGTCCGACCGTTGACCATCGCCTCGACAAACATCAGGCCTTTGCTCCCGACGAACGGAGATTTGAAATCGCCTTTCAGCACCGTCCCGCGCGGATTCCAGAGCGGTGCCTCGTCTATTGAGCGAATCTTTCCCGCGCTGTCGAATCCGAAGCGCATCACAAAACATCCCCTCGCGGTGTAGAGTGCGACCCGGGCATCGGGCGAATTCGACGCTCCCGAAATCTTCAAAATCTGCACGTTTTCGATGCGCGCCGGTGGCCATTGCATCCCCGCCCTCAGCCCCGCCCTCGAAAGCTCGTCGGTCATTCCGTCGACCCGGATCTCATCGGAAAGCAGCGGCTCGAGCCGGTCAAACGCCTTCCCGTCCAGCGCCTGCCGGTAGCCGTCGAGCGTCGTGCGGATTTCCCTCCGCACCGATAGGGGAGTGGTCGAGCATCCCGCAAGCACAGCAAGCGCGGCGGCAAAAATCACCTGGCGCATCGATTCGGCCCGCAAAAAACCGTCATCAACGATTCGCATGGCGAAACTCACATCGCGATGCCCGGCTTACTCCAAATATCCGTGGGCCTTGAGAAACTCTTCGAGCTGGCCAACATCGAAATCTCCGAGCACGAGTCCGTCCACCTCTATCACAGGCACGAGCGACTGGCCACTGAGCTCGATCGCTCGCAGCCGCGCGGGCTCATCCTTGCCGACATCGCGGGATGCAAATTTCCATCTCCGTTTTTCGAGCCATGCCTTGGCGTCCTGGCACCAACCGCAGACCGGGCGGGTGTAGAGGACGATTTCCGACGGTTCCTTGCGAATCTTCATGCCAACGAGCGTAGCTTGTTCCGAAGCCGCCCGCAAGAGTGTTGCGGAAACCCGATTGGCACTTCTTCCGGCAGACGGCTCGCCGAGCCGCTCCATCGGCGCTGAGGGCGGCTACTCTTGCGTGGAGTAGGTGTGCACGCTCATTTTGGCCGAGGGCAGGTAGTTGACTCCGAACCAGCAGATGCCAAGAACAAGGACTGCGGCCAGCAGGAATGCGGCGGCGGGTTTGTTGGCTGTGGGGTGGCGCAGGCGGAGGTGGATGTAGCCGAGATAGACGGCCCATGTCAGGAACGCCCAAGTTTCCTTGGGATCCCATGTCCAGTAGTGGCCCCATGCTTCCTTCGCCCAGAGCGCCCCGAAGAGGAGGCCCATTGTGAGGAAGGAAATTCCGATCCAGACTGCGCGGTCGCAGGCGGGGAGGGGTGAGGTGGCCGGCTTGCCGAAAAACCAGCGGACCGCACCAAAGGCGGAGGCGGTGAGGAAGGCATAGGCCAGGATATAGACGATGACGTGCGGCACGAACCACGGGCTCCGCAGGGCGGGCATGAGCGTGCGGTCGAAGGCGTCGGGCCGCGCGATGTTGATGCCAAGGAAGATCCCGGACATCGCGGCCCCGTAAAGCAACGGCCACACCATTTTCCAGCGGAGGTGGAGGACGCAGGAGACGGCGGGAAGCAGGATGGCATACCAGAGGCGGGTCTCGCCGAGGGTGCGCAGCGGGGGACGCTCGAGTTGCAGCCAGAGGAGGCCCGCGTAGCCTGCCAAGACGAGGCTGCTGCCGAAATACAGGGCAAGCCCGAACCGGGGACGCCCGCCTCGCAGAAGAACGAGCCCGGCAATCCAGAGAATGGCGGCCGCTGCGGCATAGCCGGGCAACCAGGGGGTCATGCCCGCCTCCTCCCCGGCTGGTCAAATGGACACCGGAACAGCATGGCGACAGCTCCCGCCAGCCATAGGAAAATCCCGGCATAGACGGCGGGCAGCCAAGGGTCGCTGACCGCTTCGACGAGGCATTGGTCGGTGAGCCCGCTTTCCGAAAGCTCGTAGTTCGTGAGGTAGAGCGTCCACCCGTCGCGGCGCAGCGGACGGTTGACCTCGATGGTGACATTTTCGCGGGTCTGGTTTTTGTGGAGGACGACGACCTCGGCGACAAACTGCTTCGGGGCGCCGGGTTGGCTGTCGGGTCCTGTGGGGTGGGGTTCGACAAAAAACCGGGTGAGGAATAACCCGAAGGGGAGGTAGCCGTGGCGTCCCTTCGCATCCACGATCATCGCTTCCGCCTGGCCTTCGATCAGCACGGTCCGGGCGCGGGTGATGTCCCCGGCTCCGAAAATCCCGGCAGCAAGTGCAATCCACAGCCCGGCGTGGTTGAGGGAAAAAAACCAGGCCTTTGCACCGAGTGCGCGAACCTTTCGCAACGTGGCCAGCCCGAGGTTTGTCATCAGGAGCAGGAGCGAGAGGAGAAACGGCGGACCGCTGAACACATGGTCGAATCCCAGAGTGCGAACCCACGGAGGCGACGCGGCGGCATCCTGCGGCACGACCCCGCCAATCGCTCCCAGAAGGATGATTGCGACGAGGCACGCCATTCCAAACGGAACCCCGCCGAGCCAGGCGACGATCCGGCTTTCCCTCCGCGATAAAACAACCAGCCAGCCGGCGAAGAGCCCGAGGAAAATCGCATTTGTCGGCCAGCCCGGCGGCGTGACCCCGCGTCCGCCAAGGAAAAATTCCATCGCCCATCCGGCGACGGCCGCGCCCCCGACGGCGGCGGTCGCATGGGCGGGCCCAAGATCGCGGGTCCAGAATCCGGATGCGCTTCGGGCCGCCGACTGCCGGACCTCCGCTTCGATTCGATCCTCGGGTCGCCGGGGCATTAGTAATTTGACTGCGTGCGGTCGTGGGCCGGGAGCTTGCTTTCGCGCTCGCGGGCTTGGGCATCCCAGACCGGGACGACGTCGCGGAGGAATTTTGCCTTCTCGGCCTCGATGGCCGGCATGTCGAGCCCGATGTAGGTTTGCGCCTTCAGCTTGGTCGAAATGTCGGGCATCGGCACGGGGAGCTGGACGTTGTAGCGGGCGAGGACGATGGCGACTTCGCGGCGGGCCTGCTCGGCTTTTTGGATTGAGTTTCCGAGCACGCGGGCGGCTTCAAGCGGGGAGTGGAAGCCGACCCCGTTGGCGGCCGTCACCCAGTCCCACCGCCATTGGGCCTTGCGGAGAAGCTGGAGGACCGGCTTCATTTCCTCCTCCTTCGCGCCGGCGTCCCATGCGGTCTTGGCCTCGATGTGGGCGTGGCAGAGCGCGTCCTCGGCCAGCGCCTGCAGCTCGCGCACGCGGTCTTGGCGGGCGTTCACGTCGCGCACGAGCGTCGCCTCGCTCTCGCGGTGGCAGACCCCGCACGAAGCGGAAACATTTTGTAGCGGGCTCGCAAGGTGGTGGCTGGTAAATTTCAGTCCGCCCTCGCTGCGGTAGGGCATGTGGCAGTCGGCACACGAGACCCCGCGCTGCGCGTGGACCCCGGTCATGAACAATTCGTAGTCGGGATGCTGGGCCTTGAGCATCGGCGCCCGGCTCAGGGCGTGTGTCCAATCGGTGAATTCGATCCCGTCGTAATACTCTTCCATCTCCTCGGCCGTGAACCCTTTGTCCCAGGGGAACGTGAGGTATTTTGCTTCCTTCCCCTTGAAATAATACTCGACGTGGCACTGGGCGCAGACGAGCGAACGCATCTGCTGGTGGGTCGCCTTGTTGATGTCCTCCCCGCGCCGGGCCATCGCCTCGGCCAGTGCCGGACGCGTGATCCGCAAATTCATCGTCTTCGGGTCGTGGCAATCCTGGCAGCCGATCGGATTCGCAATTTCCCCGCCAAGGTCGGACCACTTCGCCCGGTAAAAGGCCTCGGCTCCCATGTCTTTCATCACCCTCGGCACGTCCGGGCTCTTGCACGTCCAGCACGTCCCGGGCAGCGGGACGGTCGTCCGCAGGGTGTCGCGGATGTCCTTGATCGCATAGTAGTGGCCGCGGGCCTGCTTGTAGTCGCGGGAAAATGGATACCCGGCCCAGAGGACGACGTATTCCGGGTGTTCGGCCAGCACGTCGCGGGTCGCGGAACCCGCATGTTTGCTCGCAAAATCTGTCTTCGACGTCGCCAGGAACGACTCGTGCTCGCGCGGGTAGTTTTTCCCCCACACTTCATTTCGTGGCTCCCAGTCGGCGATCGGACTCACCGCCTGCACGCGGAACGATTCCTGCCGCCGCTCGAAAATCGAGGCCGCCAGAAGACCGATGGCAAAGACGCCCGCGAGAGTTCCCAGATAAAGGAACCAGCCGAACCAGGGTTTTTTTTCAACGATATCAACGATGCTTTTCATGGTTTTTTAGGTGGGAAGGCTGACGGATGAGTTGGCGGAAAATTGTTGGGCGTCCAGCCGGGTAGGACCGGGGAAAGCTGGGGGATTTGTGCGTGCGGGGTCGAGGCGGCACTGTTGCCGCGCCCGTGCGGGACCTCGCGGTGGCAGTCCCAGCAGAGCTTGCCGGTCCCGCGTTGCACCTCGTTCCACGTGACATTGAGATACGGCGCATGCCCGAGCAGGCCGCCATGGCAGCGGATGCAATTGTTCTGCACGGTCCACTGGCCGGGCGCATGCATCCGGATCACATCCGGCTCCATGTGAAACGTGAACATGAACGCATGCCGCGTGCCATCCATCCCCTTAAATGCGTATTTCAGAAAAATGCTTTCGTGCGGTACATGGCAGTCGTTGCAGACCGTGACCCGTCCGTGGGCCGAGCGCTGCCATGTTGCGAATTGCGGCGCCATGATGTGGCAGTTCACGCACGCCTTCGGGTCGTCGGTGAGATACGACGATGCATTCGAGATGTGAAATGCGAGCGCCCCGAGCCCGCTGAACACCCCGGCCGCGACGATCACCGGCACCCGCCAGCGACGGGGCGGCAGCACGCGCTCGACAACCCGCCACATCGGCGTGAGGAACCTCGCGGGCAGGTTCCGCGCGGCTCCTTGCAATGGAGGTTTATTTTGCATCGGCTCTGGTAACCCCCGGAAGAATGAACGCGGTCCAGACCAGCACTCCCGCAATCCATGCGAGCGCGGCATACGCGTAGTGGCTCATCTGAACTTTTGGCATCCAGTCGGCCGACACGCGGGTAAGCATCGCCAGCACGATCAGCCCGCACAGAATCTTCACCGGCCAGAGTGCAGACTGGAATTTCTCCGACTGCCCGCTGTGCCCGAGCACGACGCGGGTCGCGACGATCAGAGCGAGCAGTCCGAACCCGGTGATGAAGACAAAGTGCATCAGCGCGATCGCGCGAACCGGCACCAGCGCCGCAAGGACGAAGCCGACAGGAATCGCAAACAGCGCGATCCGCAAACCGAACGCCAGCGACCCGCCTCCCCATCCGGCTCGATGGATCGGCACCTCGCGGAAAAAATACACCACAAACGCCGCCACCCGCACGCCGAGGCCTTCGCTGGCAAACCCCGCGACTTCCATGGCAAAGCTGGCCAGAACCACAACCCCGCACAGCGCGGCGAATCCCGCCCGACGGATCCACCCCGGAGGCAACACAATGGATTCCGGAAAACTCTGCCGGTTGGGAAGCCCAAAAAACCGGGGGAGCAAGAACGCGCCGACTCCCATCGCCGGAAGCAGGAGAAACCCCTGGTTGAGAAGCAGCCTCGCGAACGAGGTCAGCCAGGGAGGAATCAGCGCGGGCGTCGCCTGCGAAACCGCCAGCCCGAACGATCCCGCCATCGCCGATAACAGCCCCATCGCAACAAGAACAAACGCGGGCGGCGGGGTGTCCTCCCGAATCAGTGCCCGCGCGCCAAGCGCCAATACCAAGGACAACATCGTGCAGAAAAACACCAGATCCCCCCACATCGTCAGCCCGCCCGCATGCAGGCAGACGGCTGACACCAAAGCCGCGCCGCACGCGAGGGTCTCGGCAAGCGACACCCGCGGCACTCCTAGTAGCCGGGGAAGTGCCGTGCCCAGAAACCCCGCAACAAAACAACCCAGAAATCCTTCGATCATGATCCGCGCATGTGGCACGCCCGGATATCCGAACCCTTCGCACCAGACAAAAAGCGGCCACATCATCACCCCGTAAACCCCGATCACCGTCCCCAGCGGAAAAAGCAGCCGGAACGGCTCGCCCGCCGCAACCAGCCCCCAGTAGCCGTCCGCCGCCGCCCTCGCCCTCCTGTTGGACCTCCGACAGCCGGATCCCCGGACAACTTCGCGTGCTCCGGCAATGGCTTTCACGTGGGAAATGTTGGCTGATGCCAGAAAATATGCCAAGAAATAAAGAGTTTTTTACCTTGAATACTGCGGGCTCGGCGAGCCGCACTTCAGAGATATTCGATATGGCCGAGTGCTTTGAGCGTGGTCAGATGCGGGTGCCGCGTGGAACGCCGGCAACTGGAAACGGCCCGTCGCATGAGCAACT
>DYRS01000070.1 GCA_020718585.1 Chthoniobacter flavus | reverse complement strand
CTAAACGCTGGCTCCTCTACCTTTTCTTCTCAATTATGGGCCGTGAACGGCTACATTATGTCCAGCATCTCACGCCTCCCCGTCCTTTTTGCCTACCTTCTCGCGCTCGAGCCACTGCACTTGGCGCCGACCGCAGAGTTCTCGATCACCGAAGAGCAGAAAATTCCCTCCCCTCCCCGGTTCGGGATCAACTACTACCCATCAATCGCAAACCACTGGTCGGGCGGAGGCTCGATCAACCAGTGGAACTACCTCGCAAGCTTCGAACCCGCGCGGAACCGGCACTTCGACTACGCGACGTCCGGCGGGGCCGACTGGTTCGCAAACGACGGGCAGGCCGGGATGTCGTATTATGACGTCTGGGCCGACGGGTATTGGGAGGGCGCGGCGGTCGCAATCTACCGGCTCGCCGACGGAAAATGGAGCCTCGTACGCACGGGAAAAGTCAAAGAATTTCTCGCCGGAAAAAAGGGAGTGTCGCCGAACAAGATCACGCTCGACAGCGCGGGGCCGGAGATCAAGGAGGGCGATTTTTACCACCTCGACCTCACGCTCGCCGATTGGAGCGGACGCAAGAAAGAGGCGCGCTACGAGTCGATCCCATGGACCCCGTTTGACCTCGTCGTCCCCGGACAGGAGCCGGGAAAAAAGTTGACGTTCCAGGAGAAGCTGGCCCGGGTGCAGCCGACGTATGTGGACACGACATTCGCGCCCGAGGGCGGGAGCCGGGGGTCGCTGAAGATCGAGGGCAAGGCGCCCGGACGGTTCGGGTTTGCGCGCTGGGGGTTCGGCGGCAACACGGAAAAGGAACGGTTCTGGACGAAGTTTCCTGCGGGCAACCCGACGTTCCGGTTTTCGATCTGGCTCAAGCAGGAGGGGATCCCGGATGGCAAGGTCTCGCTGGAAATGGGCGACGCAAAAACCGAGTTTGCGGTCACCGGGGACTGGAGGAAGTTCACGTTTGATTTTCCGGCTGCGACCGCCGAGAAGCTCCCGCAGATCAAGGTCTCCGCCACTGGCCCGGGAACGTTCTGGGCGGACAACTTCATCCTCTATAACCCGGCAAACGAGCCGTTCGCATGGGAGCCGCGCGAGGTCGCGGCGATCAGGGAATTCTCGCCCGGCACGATCCGCTGGTGGTCCGGGCTCAATCAGGGGACCGGGCTGCGCGGAGGCAACTCGCTCGAGAACTGGCTCCAGCCGTGGCTGGGCAGCGGCGACTTCATCCCCGAAACTGAACGCGCGATGCCGATCTATCCGCCGCTCCCAAACCTCCTCGACCTCACCCGCCAGGTCGGCTCGAACCCGTGGCTGATCATCAGCCCGGTCTTCACCGCCGAAGAATGCGCAAACCTCATCGAGTATCTCGCAGGTCCGGCGGACAGTAAATTCGGTGCTCTCCGCGCGAAACACGGCCAGAAAAAACCTTGGACCGAGGTCTTCGAGCGGATACTCATCGAGTGCGGAAACGAACAGTGGAACCAGATTTTCAAGCCCTTGGCTTTTCCGGGCAGGCCGCTCCTCTACGGCGCGTGGGCGGACGTCGGGTTCGCCGCCATGAAGGCGAGCCCGCATTTCAAACCGGATAAGTTCCGTCTCGTCGTCTCCGGGTTTTCCGTGAACGCGCACGGCTGGAACGACCTGACGCTGTCGGCGACAAATTGCGCGGACGCGATCGGGATCGCTGGCTACAACGGCGGCGGCGCGGATACCGCCTCGGTCGGCGGCGAGGGCGACTCGCTCCTCATGAACCGGATGTTCTACAACGAGCGCGTGTCGACGCGCGAGACCGACATGCTCCTTACCTCGCTTGCGAAGGATGGGAAAAACCGTGCGCCGCTCGTCTATGAGGCCGGGCCGGGATACGATCTGCCAGACCCCGGCCGACCCTACGACAATGAGAAGGAACGCCGGGGGAAATCCCTCGCTGCCGCGCTCGGAACGCTCCAGATATTTCTCGACCGCGAGGCCAAGGGCTTCGGCGACCAGTCGTTCTTTGCATGGCGTCCTGGCCCGAACTGGTCGAGCCACTCGGACATCCTCAACCAGTTCCCACACACGACGACGCTCGCACTTCAGATGCGCAACGCGCTCTGCCCGGGCAACCTCGTCAATGTCGTCGCCGTCACCAGCCCGAAAACCGACCTCCCGGAAAATATCACGAAACAGCGGAAGCAGATCAAATCCCAGGACATCACTAAAAAGGAGGCCGATCTGAAGGCGTCGGGGATCCCGGACGACCAGGTCGCCGCCGAGATGGACAAGTTTCTCTTCAACACGCAGAAATTTCCCGTCGCGCCCGCCGTGCCGACCGTGACCGCGCACGCGTATCGCGACGGCGACAAGCTGAGCATCCTGCTCCTGAACCGGGAGATGAAGGAATCTGTGGACGTGAAGCTGAACCTGCCGTTCGACCCGAAGCCGGACGCCACGCTCGACCGCCTTGCATCCGATGACCCATGGGCAAACAACACCGACGCCTACAACGTCCGCATCGTCACAGAACCTTCACCCGTAGTCGCACGCACCACGAGGCTGGTCCTCCCGCCGCACAGCGTCAGCGTTCTGCGCGTGGAGGCGGCAAGGTGATCCTCCCCTCAGTCTCCGCTTGAGAGAACAAACCCAACAGCCCGCCGCGAGGATCGCTAGTGCGAGAACCGACGGTTCCGGGACTTAACCGATCTGCATCTCCAACACGGCCTTGTAGGTCGGAACATCGGTGAAATAGGTGCTCTGCCAGAAAAACGCCTGCGTGCCACCCACGCTCGGGTCACTCAGCGGCCGTCGGCGGTGATCGCGCGGACCTCGCAATCGAGCGCATCGTTCGTAGGGCCTTGGGGCGTCAGGCTCCCGACCGGTCGGGCCGCCGCGCGGGCGTCCACCAGCTTTTGAAACCGCTTCGATTGGTTCGCGTAGAACGGGTAGCGCGCGCTGTCGGCGGCCGGCTTGTAGCGCCATTGCTTGTAGGACCACAGCCATTGCTCGGGATGGTCATGCACGGCGGGCTCGAGCGCGTTCCAGCATTGTTGCACGACCTGCTGGACGTCGCAGTCCGGCGGGCATTCGATCGGCTCGTGGTGGATGATGCGGTATTTTCCACCGGGGCAGGGACGGCATTCGATCGGCACGATGGCGGCTCCGGTCCGGCGGGCGAGCGCGGCATGGGTCTGCGTGACGCTGGTGAGGAGCCCGCCAAACGATTCGACGAGGACGCTGCCCTCGCGCGGGTCGAGGTTCAGGTCGCAGAGCATCCCGAACTTTCCGCCGCTTTTGAGAAATTTGAGCATGCGGATCATCGCGCGCTCCTGCGGGATGACCTGGTTGCCGGTGCTCGAGCGCAGGCGGTCGAAGACCGTGCCGAGCAGCGGGTTTTTGAAGCGCTGGGCGATGACCGGCCCCGGCGCGATCGTGCCGGCGCCCGCAAGCGCGAGCCACTCGAAATTGCAAAAATGAAAGCAAGCATAGATCGCCGGCTTGGCGGGATCCTTCCGGCAGTAGTCGCGGTCCCAACCCTCGAAGACGACATGCGAGCGGATAAATTCGTCGTCCATGTTCGGTGCCCAGAACAGCTCGAGCATCGTGCGGGCAAACGCAATGTAGGCACCGCGTGCGATTGCCGATTTTTGTGCGGACGAAAACTTCCCCGGGAACGCGGCCTCAAGGTTCGCACGCGCGACCCGGCGTCCGCCGAAATCAAAGCACCAGACGAGCGAGCCGAGCGCGGACGCGAGCGCGGGGAGCGCACGGAACGGGAGGCGCGCGACGAACCACGCGCCGGCCGAGAACCCGGCAAATTCGAATTTTTCTCGAAGCGTCGGCGGTCTCACCCGATGCGCGGAAAGACGGGCACCGGATCTCCGAGCCTGTGTCCGTCGGCCAGAAGCCCCCACGCGCACTGGTCCATGTGGAGCGGTCCGTCCCACGCGAGCTGGGCACGGATCGCGGCGGCGGGTGCGGGAAGAAACGGGGAGATGAGGATCGAGACGATGCGAATCGCCTCGGCAAGCGAGTAGAGCACCCCGTCGAGCCGGCCGGCGGCCTCGGGATCCTTGGCGAGCTGCCAGGGGGCGGACTCCTCGACGTAGGCATTGCAGCGGGCGATGATCTCCCATGCCGACCCGATCGCGCCCTGCGTGTCGAAGGCGTCCATCCTCAGCGAATACGCGGCGACTTTTTCCGCGACGAAGCCAGCGAGCGGAGAGTCCGGCTGCCTGCGGAGGGAGCCCGCGCGGTAGCGTTTCGCCATGCTGAGCGAGCGGTTGAGGAGGTTGCCAAGGCTGTTTGCGAGGTCGGTGTTGTAGCGCTGCACGAGCCGCTCCTCGCTGAAGTCCGCATCGCGCCCGATCGCGATGTCGGCAAGCAGGTAGTGACGCAGTGCCGGCACCCCGAACGTGTCGGCAAGCGCATCCGGGTCCACGATGTTGCCCTCGCTCTTGCTCATCTTCTCGCCCGCGATATTCCACCATCCGTGCACCAGCAGCGACGGGATGTCGTCGTCCGCAAACCCGCATGCCTTCAGCATGATCGGCCAGTAGATCCCGTGCGGCGGCACCAGGATGTCCTTCCCGATCACATGCAGCGCCGGCCAGCGCGAGCGGAACAGCGACTGGTCGGCACCGGGGGTCGGATCGTAGCCGGCAAAACTCGCGTAGTTGGAAAGCGCGTCAAACCACACGTAGGTCACAAAATTTTCGTCGAACGGGAGCTCGATCCCCCATTCGAGGCGGGATTTCGGGCGCGAGATGCAGAGGTCGCCGGCGAGCTTCTCAACCGCGTTGCGAAGCTCGGCGACCCGGAACTCCGGGGTGACGAGCGGGCGTCCGGCGGCGGATCGCGCATCAATGAGGTCGAGCAGCCACTGGCGGTGCCGCGCAAGCCGGAAGTAATAGTTTTCCTCCTCGATCAAAACCACCTCGCCCCACTCCGGGCCGAACTCTCCGTCCGGCCCGCGCTCCTTGTCGGTGAGGAACTGCTCCTGGCGCACGCTGTAATGCCCGGCGCGCGCGGCCTTGTAAAAATCGCCGTTCTCCCAGAGCAGCCGGAGCATCGCCCGCACGCAGTGCTTGTGCAAGGGATCGGTCGTCGCCGCCCACGCGTCGTTCGAGATGTCGAGCTTTCGCCAGAGCGCGAGAAATTTTTCCGTAACCCCGGCGACGAAATCCGCCGGCGCGACCCCCTGCTTCTGTGCCGACTGCTGGACTTTTTGCCCGTGCTGGTCCACGCCGGTGAGAAAAAAAACTTCTTCGCCCTTCAGCCGCCGGTAGCGGGCGATCGCATCGGTGAGCACCTTCTCGTAGGCGTGCCCGATATGCGGCACGCCGTTCGTGTAGTCAATTGCGGTGGTGATGAAAAACATCTCGGATCTACCCGCGGCGCTGGCCGGTCGGCACGGATATTTTTGCGGCCTCGCGGCTCACGCGGAGCCATTCGGAGAACAGGAGGCTCCGCTTGTTTTCAAGAATTCCGTCCACGATCTCCGCCCGCTTCTCCGCAAATTCCGCCTCCGGGAGCGCCCCGCGCGACTGAAGATAGACGCACATCCCGCCCCCAGGAGCCTGCTCGTAGCCGGAGACCTCGCCATCTTTGAGCGAGAGCGTGCGGGAGATCGCGGCCCGCTGCACCGGGGTCAGCGATTCGCTCATCGGGGACAGGTTCGCGAGCGGCTCGGAGGCGAGCCCGGCGGCCGTGGCGGCCTCGGCAAACGGCTTGCCCGCTGCAACCGCCTCGCGGAGAGCGGGAATCGCCTTCGCCGCAGACGCCCGCAGCGATTCGTCGGCCTTCACCATGCGCAGGCGCGACTCGATCGCCGGCGAAGCCTCGGCAAGGGTCATCTGGCGGACCGGATTCAGCCCCGCAAGCTCGGCGACGTAAAGCGATTCGCCCGACTGGATGACGTCGCTCGTAGCACCCACAGATGGCAGCAAAAATGCGGGCGGCGCGAGGTCAGCGATCAGTTTCCGCTGCGCGTCGTCGGCAACCGGCTCGCCGGCGACGGTGCCCGAACGTTCAAACGCCGGGGTGGAAGCGACCTTGAGGCCGGCTGTGGCAGCGGCATCGGCGAGCGGCGAGCCGCCAAGGGAGTCGGCAAAACGGATTGCCCGATCGGTCAGCCCCTGAAGTGCTTCGGTCTTCGCGCTTCCCTCGAGCTTCGCATCCGCCGGCAGCTCGAACACGACATAGCGGACCGCACGGGATTCCTTCGTGTTCATCCCAGCCTTGTTCCGCTCGTAATACGCCTCGACCTCGGCCGGATCCACCTTCACGGCCGCAGCGGCCACCGCCCCGTCAAAACGGACAAACCCGCCGGTCACCGGCTGGAGCACGCGCGCCGCATCGCGCACCTCACGCTCCCCGGCGGCGGCCGGCGCCTCGACAATCGCCGAGATTTTTTCCAGCCGCAGCGAGTCCCGCATCACCTCCTCAAGCTGCCTCTCGGTGAACCCGCGCGGGGCAAGCTGCTCGCGTAGGAACGCCGCATATTTCACCGGATCGAACTGGCCGGACGTCTGAAAAACCGGCAGCGATTTGATCCGCTCCGCAACCTCGCCGTCGGTCGGTCGCACGCCCAGCACGCCCGCCTGATGCTGGAGCACGATCAAGTTCCACACGAATTCCTCCAGCGCCGCCTGCTGGTCGGAGCCCGTGCCGCCAAGCTTCCGCGCAAGGTCGAACTGCCCGAGCGCAAGCGTGAGCTGGTAGTTTTTCACCTGCCGGTCGATCGCGCCCGGCGTGAGCGTCCGCCCGTAAACAACCGGGTTCCGGGTGGTCGCCAGCTCGTCGAGCTGCGACGTATTGTAAAGGAAGATGAACGCGACGATTGTCAGCACGGCAACCACGAGCATCAGCCCGCGTTGGTTTTTTCGAAAAATGTTGATCATGAATATTGCGGAGAAACTGTTGATTTGAAGACCGAATGTGACTATAGACTTCCGGAAATGAAAGCAAGCGTCTCCCCTGTCGCAACAATTTTCACACTTCTGGCCCTCTCCTGCCTCGCCGCGTTCGCCCAGGATGCCGTTGTGCAAAAAGACGGCCAGCGCCGCGAGGGGCAGATCACGGGAGTTAAGGCCGGAGTCGTCAAGCTCAAGGTCGGCCCGGCCGAGACGGGAATCCCGCTCACCAACGTCGCGTCGGTTTCCATGACCGCCCCGAAGGCCTACACCGACACGCTCGCAGCCTGGCAGGCGGGCGACGCGAAAAAGACGCTCTCGCTGATCGTCCCGCTCGTCGAAACATTCAGCGGTCTCCCCACGAAATGGGCCGAACGAGCCGGAGCACTTCTCGGCGAGGCCTACCTCGCGGCCGGCCAGATGGATAAGGCGGAAGCCGCATTCGGCGAATTTCAAAAAGCCTACCCGCTCGCTGGCACCGGTGCCGATGTCGGGCTCGCTCGCCTCGCAATCGAAAAGAAAAAATTCTCCGAGGCCCGCACCAAGCTGACCCCGATCGCCGAAAAAGCAAAGTCGACGAAGCTCGCCGAGTCCGGCGAATCCGCAGTCTTCGGCCAGGCGCTTTTTCTCCTCGGCACGGTCCAGGAAGCCTCGGCCGAAAATTCCGAGGCTTTGGAAAATTATCTTCTTGTCACCACTCTTTTCAGCGAGGACAAAGCCGTGACACAAAAAGCCGCTGATCGCGCCAAGGCCCTCACGGAAAAAAAAGAGATCGTCCCCTGATCGGCCTCCCAGGAATTTTATCCAACAATGTCATCCATGAAATCCACCCGCCTCCAACTCTCCGTGCTGTCCGTTCTGCTTCTTGCCCTCGCCGCCCCGCTGGCTGTGGCCGCCGAGGCCGACGGTCCACCGGAGAACATGAACATCATCCAGACGATCATTCATGGCGGCCCGCTGATCATCATGATCTGGCTCGCGATCATCGGCACCTCGATGACCCTGCTCACGTTCATCATCCAGCTCTTCATATCCCTCCGCGACGAACAGCTTGCCCCGAAGGCGCTGCTCGAATCGCTCAGGAACACGATCCAGGCCGGGAACTACCAGGAGGCCTGGGAAATCTGCCGCGCGAACAAAGCCTACATCGCGCTCGTCCTCAAGGGGGTTCTCGAGCGCCTCGGTATGGGCAAGGACGCCGTCGAGACCTCGCTCATTGAGCACGGGATCCGCGAGGCCCAGATCATGAAGACCAAGATCAGCTACATCTCGGTCGTCGGAGTCATCGCTCCCATGATCGGGCTGCTCGGAACCGTCATCGGGATGATGGGCGCGTTTGCGGTGCTGGGTTCCTCCGGCGTGGCCGACCCGCGCGGGCTGGCGCTCCGAATCGGAGAGGTGCTCATGGCGACGGCGAGCGGGCTCTTCATCGCGATCCCTGCGTTCATTTTCTATTACTACTTCCGCAACCTCGCGACGATCGTGCTCGTGAATGCCGACGACAAGCTCAACCGGCTGATCGAGGGCATCCCGTTCGATGAGCTTACCGGAGTGAGGATCGGCGAGAATTTTGAGGCCGGGGCCGGAGCTCCCGCCGGCTCGCAGAACTCGCGCAAGGTCTCGATGGCACTGACCACAAACTGCCCGATCTGCAACGGCGCGATCCAGGCAGGCCAAAACCCGTGCCCGCACTGCGGCGCAACCCTCGACTGGGCCTGATCCCGCGATGTCCGAAGCCATTCGCGAGAGGAGGGGGAAAAAGAAGCGCCGCAAGCCGGACCAAGAGCCGGAGCCGGAGTTTCAGATCGCTCCGATGATCGACATCCTCCTCGTTCTGCTCGTGTTCTTCATGTCCATCAGCTCGACCGAGGTCCTCCAGTCGAACAAGGAGGTCAACCTGCCGATCGCCAAGGACGCTAAGGAATCAAAGGACAACCCCGGCCAGGTCATCATCAACATCACCTACACCCCGATAAACGACGCCACCTCCATCGAGGTGGACCAAAAACGCTACCAGTCACCGGGAGAGCTTGTCCCGCTCCTCCAGAGCAAGGTCGCGATCAACCCGCTGACCCGAGTGCTTATCCGCGCCGACAAGGATGTCAAATACGAGGTCACCCGCCAGCTTCTCGAAGCCGTCGGCGCATCCGGGGTCGGCAATGTCACATTTTCCGTGGTGGACAAGGATGGCAAAGCGAAGCCTTCGTAAACCGATCGGAACGGATCGCTGCAAACTTCAACAAAAATAAAAATCTATGTCAGGCGGAGGAGTCACTGAGGACGGGGATGTCGGGTTTCAAATCGCGCCGATGGTGGACGTGGTTTTTGTGCTGCTGCTGTTTTTCATGGCTTCGGCGGGATCGCAGGTTCTCGAGCTCGAGCTGAACATCAGCCTGCCGAGCGGGCGGACCGCAAGCGCGGTGGGCGGCGTGCCCACGACGCCGATCATCATTGACATCATGCCCGACAACCAGGTCCAGATGAACAACAAGGTCTATGACAGCCCGTCGAGCAAGGAACTCCCCGAGCTCAAAACATGGCTCAAGGAGACGATCGCAAAATTCGGAGACAAAGATCCAGTGATCATCCGACCGGATCCGCAAACCAAGCACGACCGAGTGATGGACGTCCTGAATGCCGCATCCGCTGCCGGCGTGACCAAGCTTTCCTTCGGCTGAGGAGCTTTGCCGGGGCCCCGCGACACATGAGACCGGCAGCAAATATTCGGGCTGCCGCATGAGGAAGCGTCCTTCCCCATACCGCACGCCGGCGATCATCCTCAGCGTGCTCGCCGCAGTCTTTCTGCTGTCCGCACTTGTCGCGATTCCGGCATGGTTCGGCTCGTATATCCGAAGCGAGGAATTCCGTGGGATGCTGGCCGACAAGACCGGCGGGGCATTCGGCTCGAAGGCCGGGTTTTCCCCAATCCGCTGGGAAGGATCGTCGGCCTACTCGGAGTCCGCAACGCTCGAAGGACTGCCCACATCTCCGCTCAAGTCGCTCGCCGCCCGCGAAATTCGCGCAGAAGTCAACTGGCGTGCCGCATTTTCCGGGGCGTGGAGAGTTGAGGACTTAACCATCGCCCGGCTGGATGGCGAATGGCGCAAGTCGGCTACCGACGCCACGAGCCCGACGGTCGGGCCGGTCTCGTCGCCGCCGGGAATTCCTCCGGTGCTCGCAGGGTTCCTGCCCAGTCGCTTCGAGTTGGGGAGCCTCACGGTCGCAAGTGCCGGGCTGAGGTTCGCGGGAGCCGCGATCGCCGGCACCACGCTCACGATCAAGCCCGACGGCAGGGGCTGGATGTTCGACGGCAAGGGCGGCCGGTTCACCTCGCCGTGGACGCCGGATCTCGCAATCACCGACTTCCGGCTCCGCGAACAGGGCTCGGACTTTTTTCTCACCCAAGGAAACCTTCGACTCGGAACCAGCGGGAAAATCGCCGTCTCCGGCGAGTCGGCAGCCGGTGGAAGGCTCCTGCTCTCGTGGGATGGCGTCGCCACATCCGATGTCCTCAAGAGCGAGTGGACCCGGCGCGTTCAAGGAATCCTCTCCGGCAACGCCACCCTCTCCGCCCCAGATGTGTGTCGGGGCGTAGCCGTCCTCCGCGACGCGCGGCTGGAAAACATCCCGCTCCTCGCAACTGTCGCCGACTTCACAAAAAACCCGTCGTTCCGCAGGATGCCGCTGCAGGAGGTGCGCGGGGAGTTCGCATGGGAAAACGGAAACTGGCGGGTCGAAAAATTCTCCGCCGAGTCGAAGGGCCTCCTCAAAGTTGAAGGCTCGGCAGTCATCGCAAAGGAAGGCGACCTCGTCGGGACGTTCCAGATCGGGGTCACCGCCCAGACGCTCCAGTGGCTCCCCGGCTCCCGCGAACGCGTCTTCACCGCCGCACGCGACGGCTACCTCTGGACTGACCTCAAGCTCGGCGGAACAATCGAAAAACCCACCGAAAACCTTTCGGAACGCCTCATGGCCGCGATGGGCGAACAGATCATCGAAACCGGCGGCGAAATCATAAAAAATGCCCCAGCCTCAGCGGTTGATGGTGTGCGGGGAGTTCTCGACATGCTCCGCCCGCTCGTGCCCTGAAGCAAGTGCAGACATCCTGACCTCGAAGGCAGTGAGTCGGCTCAAGCCAAAGGGGCACGGACGTCCCGTCCGTGTGGACGCCGATTTTCGTCTCAAGTGGGATCATCCATTTCCCCCACCCCATCGCTTTTTCCGCACTTTCTTTTTAACCCCTCTTCGCGGACTGAAGGCGAAAATCAGCTATTTTCAGCCCTCCGAGGCCCGCAGACCCGCTATTTTACA
>DYRS01000244.1 GCA_020718585.1 Chthoniobacter flavus | reverse complement strand
CCCAACTTTCCCGCTTTTTGAAAAAATCCCGACCCTTTGAATTTTTTTTGGGTGTTACGCCTCGGCGGCTCCCAAAAGACTTTTTTAAAAGTAGAGACCTAAAAACAAGATTTGCTTTGACGGTATTGTTTAAATCCTGTTCGGCGCAACCCGGTTGTCGCGCTTTTTGAAAACGCCCCGCCACCCCCTGATTTTTTGGCGTGACGCCTCGATGGTTTCCATGGGGCTTTTTTCAGAATGTAGTGACCTAAAAACGAGATTTGCTTGATTTATCTTATTGCAATCCTGGCTGGCGCGGCGTATATTCTATCCATGTCGAAAAACCAAAGGAGTCAATCAAGCACAAGCGGGGGTGAAGCCATGTTCATACGCGAGACCAAGACACACAACAAAAAGACAGGCAAGGTCTATGTCAAACACACGCTTGTGGAGTCGTTCCGCTCGCCCACGGGCCCCCGCCAGCGCACGATCATGCAGCTCGGCGAGATCCCCCTCCCGAAAGAGGACTGGCCCGCCTTGGCCAGCGAGCTTGAGCGACGGATCAGCGGCCAGCCCGGATCCGGCCTCCCGGGGTTCCAGGCGGCGGCGGTGTCGGTGGCGGCGGACTTGGCGATGCGCGGGTTCGGGACGCGGGCGCGGTTGAAGGCCGACAATGTCGAGAGTGAGAGGGACGCCTGTTTCGCGTCGGTGAACCTGAAGACGGCGACATCGGGGGAGTCCCGGAGCATCGGTGCCGAGCTCGCGGTGGACGCGGCGTGGAAGGCGCTCGGGATGCCGTCCATCCTCAAGGAGCTCGGTTTCAGCGCGGCGGACCGCTCGATGGCGGAGGCGGTCGTGGCTGCGCGCCTGATCGCCCCCGGCAGCGACTTGGCGGCGTGGCGCTGGATGAGGGAGGCGTCGGCCATCGGCGAGGTCACGGAGGAGCGCCTGGCGGACGCCGGGCGCAACCAGGTTTACAAGGCCACCGACCGCCTTCTCGCCCGCAAAGACTTGCTGGAGAAGCACTTGCGCGACAAAGAGAGCAAGCTTTTCCCCGCCGTCGACCAGCGTCTTTTCCTTTTCGACCTGACCAATTTCTACATGGAGGGGCAGTGCCTGGGCAACTCGTTCGCCCAGCACGGCAAGTCCAAGGAGAAACGCTCCGACTGCCGCCTGGTGTCGCTGGCGATGGCCGTGGACGGCCGCGGGTTCCCGATCTTCAGCAAGGTCTACCCCGGGAACATCGGCGAGCCGGCGACCCTCGAGCAGGTGCTGCGGGAGGCCGGGGTCATCGGGGGCGAGCCCCTGCTGGAGTTCGCAAGGACAGCCGTCGTTATGGACAGGGGGATCGCCACCGACGCCAACCTGGCGTTGCTGTCCGAGCACGGGCTCGACCACATCTGCATCGAGCGCGGGGCCCGCGACAGAAGGCACCTTGACATCTTCGCCGGCGCCGAAGCCGACCCGGAATTCACGGTCGTCGAGCGGGAGGGCGGGCACACGATCAGGATCCGTAAAATGCCGGCGGACGCCGATGGCCGCGTGGAGGTCTTGTGCGTCAGCTCGGCGAGGCGCGGGAAGGAGGAGGCGATGCTCGCGCGGTGGGAGGAGCGCGCCAGCGCGGACCTCGTCCGCCTCTGCGAGTCGGTCGGCAAGGGCAACATCAAATCGCGGGATAAGATCACCCGCAAGATCGGCCGGCTGGAGGAGCGTTACGCGGGATTGTCGAGGCGTTTCGGATGGGAGCTGGCGGATGACACTGGAAAGCCCGGCGATGTCCTCTCCATGTCGTTCAGCCGCAAGGCGTTAGTGGAGGATTCCCCGGAGGGCGGCAACCCGCTGCTGGGGGCCTATGTGATCAGCACGACCCTCGGCGGGCTCGACGCCGGCGAGATATGGTCGCTCTACATGACCCAGACCCGCGTCGAGGCCGCCTTCAAAAGCCTCAAGAGCGACCTCGGGACGCGCCCGATCCACCACCAGAACGCCGAGAGGACGGAGGCGCACCTGTTCGTCTCGGTCCTCGCCTACCATCTTTTGAACTTCATCGAGCAGCGCCTCCGGGAGGCGGGCGACACGAGGAAATGGTCGACGATCCGGACGGCTCTCGCCACGCACCAGCGCAACACGCTGATCCTGGTCGACGCGGAGAAAGCCATCCACCACATCCGGCAGACCGGCGCCCCGGAGGCGGCGCACCTGGACATCTACGGCAAAATCGGCGCCGACTGGAGGATGCGGCGTTCGCACGAGATAGTGGCGAAGAGCTTGTAGTGGCCAAAAAAATCCGGCCAGAGCCGGTTTCCCGCAGGTTTTTAAAAACACCCGGGAAAGTTGGG